>JAZSFI010000188.1:0-2504 GCA_045532135.1 Clostridia bacterium
ATCATCAGGCGAACAATTCATGTTCTAGCCCTTGACTGCGCCAAGGGTAACGCCCTTTACAAAATACTTTTGCAAAAAGGGGAATACGCACATGATGGGCAGCATCGTAAGAACGACCGCAGCCATCTTGATGCCCATGGAGAATGTCGGCATGGCGCGATACATGGAGTCGGTCATCATAACATCATCCAGAATCTGCGCATTGGCAATAATCTGCTTAAGCTCAAGCTGAAGAGGATAAAGATTTGCCTTGTTGAGATACAGCATTGAGCCGTACCATTCGTTCCATTTGTCAACCATGTAGAAAAGGCCAACGGTCGCCAAAATGGGTTTGGACAAAGGTAACACGATGCGCGATAAAATCGTTAACTCATTTGCGCCGTCGATGCGGGCCGAATCAAACAGAGACGAAGGCAACGTCTGAATGTAATTCATAACGAGGATCACGTAAAATGTTCCGATGCCGTTACTCAGAACGACCGACCAGCGGTTATTGATCAGGCCCAGTTCCTTGATGTTCAAAAACGCCGGAACCGTACCGCCGCCAAAGACCATAGTGATCATGATGAATACAAACAGAAGTCCTTTTCCGGGGAAATAGCGCTTGCTCAGCGCATAGGCGAGCGTACAGGTCAAAAACATACTGATCGGCATGCCCAGCGCCAGATGGATCAGCGTATTTTTATAGCCGCTGATGATGTTGCCCTGGTTAATCAGCGTCTTATAGGAATCAAGCTCAGGATGTTTCGGAATCAGCGTGAACGGATTTCTCAGATACTCATGCTCCGACATAATTGATACGACGATGGATGTATAAAACGGAAACACGATTGAAAATGCACACACGGCAAGAATGATAAACAGAAACAGGTCCGCAATCGTGAAACGATGGTTTAAAAGCTTTTTCTCACGTTTAATGGCCATTGTTCACATCTCCAATCAGACCGCCGCCGCCCAGCCGGCGCGATACGGTATTCGCCGTTATCATTAAAGCCGCATTGATGACCGAGCAGAACATGCTCACAGCCGTTGAAAAACCGTAATCCGGCTTACGTTCAAACGTAATTCTGTAGATGTACAAGGCCAGCGTCTCCGCCTCTTCCTGCACGATGTCGTTTTGCAGATTGTAAATCTGATCGAAGTGGCCGCCCATCATGCCGCCGATTTCAAGGATAAACATGATGGAAATGGTGCCCATAAGGCTCGGAAGCGTAACGTAGATAAGCCTCTGCCAGCGGTTTGCGCCGTCGATTTCCGCTGCCTCATACTGGCTTTGATCAATGCCGCTGATCGTAGCAAGATAGATAATTGAGCTCCATCCTGCGCTTTTCCATATGCTCGTGATATAAAGCATGGGCCTGAAAAGATGCTTTTCACCAAGAATGGACACAGGCTCAGCATTGATGACATTTAAAAAACCGTTGAGCGCGCCGTCCTGGGAAAGCAGGTTTTTGATGATACTTGCAATGATGATCCAGGACAGGAAGTTCGGGAAGGTAAAAATCGTCTGCATGATCTTTTTGCTTCTCGGCATTCTCAGTTCATTCAGCATCAGGGCAAGCACAATCGGCGCAGGGAAACAGATGACGAGCATCACAAGATTGATCCATATCGTCATCCAGAAGGCGTCAGCAAACATGGGCGCATTGAATACTGCCTTGAAATTCTGAAGGCCGATCCAGGCACTTCCCCAAATGCCCACTTTTCCGTTGTACGATTTGAACGCAAGCGACAAACCGCCCATCGGGAAATAACACAAGACAATGTACCATGCAACGGGCAGTAGAATCAGAAAATAAATCTGCCTGTTTTTCCAAATATCAACCAGGAGTCTTCCCTTCTTTTTGGAAACAGGACGAGCCGAATCCGTCAGCAATTGCTCACCTTCTGTCAAATCAATTTTCACTCTTTCAGATACAATCATAATATCAAACCCAACCCCAAAATGAAATGGATGTCTTTTCTATATTAATAGGATATGATTTAGATTGTTTTCAAATAGTTGATATTGAAACTTTTTTTATATTGTTTATAATATAGATATACCAAATACTAAATTTTACGATAAAGAAGGGTAAGCATGTATTCGCTTGTAATGGTCGATGACGAAATCTGGACGCTGCGCGATATGCAGGGGCTTTTGGAAAACATTGACGGCTTTGAAATCGCCGGACTATATACCAATCCCCACGAAGCAGAAAAAGCCATCCTTGAAAATCCGCCGGATCTTGTGCTTACGGATCTTAAGATGGAAGAATTGTCCGGCCAAAAGCTTATGCGCACCATTTCCGATCATTGCCCGAACACGCTGATCATCATCTGCAGCGCATACCGTGACTTTGACGCTGCACGGGACGCAATCAAATACAATGTCATTGACTATATCCTGAAGCCCATCCTTGAAGAGGATTTCAGACGCGCTTTCCGCATGGCCTTTGAAGCGCTGAAAAAACGACACGTTGATGCTTCCGCATACGCCTATCAAAGGGCCGTTGCCTCTTATG
>JAZSFI010000353.1:0-12933 GCA_045532135.1 Clostridia bacterium
CGCAGGCGACCATGGCGAACATGACCGCACGGTATTTTTTCATGTAAGGAATGATTTTTCCGATGCCGAAAAATTTCAGCGAACGCTTTTCTTCTTTTCTTTCCATTACGCGTCCACCTCCTCTTTGGACAGGGACTGGATTTCGTAAATCTTCTGGTAAAGTCCCCCGGCCTTTTCAAGCTCCTTGGGCGTTCCCATTTCAACGATTCTGCCCTTGTCAAGGACGATGATCTTGTCGGCCTTGGAGAGGGTTGTGATTCTGTGGGAAATCAGGATGATCGATGCGCTTCCGAAGCGGGCTTCCAGCGCCTTTCTGATTTTCGCGTCGGTTTCCGCATCGACGGCGGATAAGGAATCGTCGAAAATCATGATGGGCGTTTTCTGCGTAAGCATGCGCGCAATCGCCGCGCGCTGCTTCTGACCACCGGAAAGGGTCACGCCGCGCTCGCCCACAAAGGTTTCATAGCCCTTGGAAAAACCTTCGATGGTTTCATCAAGGCAAGCGGCTTTTGCGGCTTCGCGGATGTCGGTCAGGGTCATGTTGTCGTCCGTGATGGACAGATTTTCCTTGAGGGTTCTTGAAAAGAGAAACGGCTCCTGCAAAACAATGCCGATGTGCTTTCTTAAATGCTCGCGCTTAATCTTTCTGATATCAACGCCGCCGATGGAAATCGTGCCGTTTCCCTCGGGAAGATCGTACAGGCGGTCAAGAAGGAGCATCATCGTGGATTTTCCGCTGCCCGTGCCGCCGAGAATGCCGAGCGTCGTGCCTGCTTTCATGGTGAAGGTGACGTCGCTTAGCATCTCCGGGCAGTCGTCATAGGCAAAGTTCACATGATCAAAAGCGATATCGCCCGTAAGAGACGGCTCAAAAGCGTCGGGCGCATCGGTTTCCGTGTCGCTTGCGATGATATAGCCGATTCTGTCCACAGCGACGCCTGCTTTGCTCATGTCGGAAATCATACGGCCCAGCTGACGGATCGGCCAGATGAGCATGGAGTTATAGGAAATGAAGGCGATATAGTTGCCCTCGGTCATCTGCTTGTTCAGACAGAAAACGACGCCGAAGATGACCACCAGCATAATCTGAATACCGGATAAAATGTCGCTGGTCGCCCAGAAACGGCTCATGACTTTGCCAAGGCGCACCCAAAGACCGGTATACTCCTCGTTATGATTTTCAAAGCGGTCCTTTTCATACCGCTCGCGGCCAAACGCGCGCACAACGCGAACGCCGGTCAGGTTTTCCTGCGCCATGGCGGACAGCCTGCCCTCGGCTTCATCGCACTCTTTAAAGCCGGAACCGATCTTGTTGTGGAACCGGAACGAATACCACACGATGACCGGCATCGGCGCAAGGGCAATCAGCGTAAGCCCCGGATGCATTCCGAACATAAAAATCATCGAAAAGATCACGAGGATCATGATGCGGAAAAGTCCCGTCATCTGACCTGCGACAAAGTTTCGCGTGGTGTCGATATCGCTTGTGCATCTTTGAATGATGTCGCCCGTATGGTTTTTCATATGCCACGAGAAGGGCAGCTTTTCAATATGGGTATACAGCGTATCGCGCATGGTTTTGGTAAGCGTTTCGGAAGCACGGGTGTTCGAAAGCAGAAACCCGTACTGCGAAAGCACTTTTATAAGCGCAACCGCCAATACAGCCAGCGCCATGATCCACAAGTTCTCGCCCAGATACTCAAATCCGCCCACGCCGTCAACGATTTTCATGACCCACGGGCCGAAAGTAGAGGGCTTTTTGCCGATGGCATTATCCACCGCCGCCAGAATAATCTGAGGCGTAATCATGTCCGAAAGCGCGGTAATCGCAGCCATCAGCATGCTTAAAACGAACAAGCCCTTGCTTCCCTTTAAGAAGCGCCAAATCAGCCTGAGCTTTTTGACCTCGGGCTCTTTCTTTTGCATGGCCTTTATCCTCCTGAATTTGATAAAACATCGTTTTTTTCGTCTGCGCCGAATCGTTTTCGCCCACCCTGCAAAAACTTTTCCCGCCTTTTCCTGCGCCGACCCTGAAAAAAAGGCTGGACAAGAAAATCAGGACTTTCACCTGTTATCTTATCCAGCCGATATACCATAAAAAGGTTCGACCCTCCGATGTTTTGCAAGCATTATTATATAGCAAACATCAATATATGTCAATCAAACGCACGATTAAAATGATATTATTTTAGCCGCTTATTGACACAATTCCCCGGCGCGTGCTATAATTTTCACGACAGCATCAGACGAAACGGGCAAAACCTGTTTTTCTGATGCAATTTTTTATTTTAAGGAGGATATTTATCCATGCTCAATTACGCACAGATCCGAAAGCACTTCACAAAGGACGCGGAAAGACGCAAACGAAAAATCCAGGGGAGGATTGGCTGATACGCTGATTCCTCCCCCGAAAAAGACGGAGGAGCACCTTGATTTCACAAGTTCAAACCATCATTTCCAAATGGCGCGCAAGCGTATATGAACAGACAAAAAATCAGCAAAGCCTTATTTCCTGCGTTCAGACGCTGATCGGAAGCGCGCGCGGATCCATTTTTGAGGTCGGCTGCGGCACAGGAAAAATTCTTTTCCCTCTGGCGCAGGCTGGTCACACCGCTACAGGCATGGACGAGGACGAAGACATGCTTTTCTATGCGAAGGAAAAAAGCGCTATCTCCCCCATGCGCCTTCAAAAAGCCGATATCCTGATCGCGCCGTGGGAAAAGGATTTCGACTGCATACTTCTCGTATCCAACCTTATCAATACCCTGCATACCGATTGGGAATACAAGCAGGCCCAAAAGCAGCTGATTATGAAAAGCGCGGCAAGCCTTAAAAAGGGCGGACTGATCCTGTTGGACTTTGATTGTCCGGTTCTGCTGTCGCCCTTGGCAAAATCCCCCTCAGAAAAATGCATCCTCACAGGCGCCGATGAAAACGGAAATACCGGAAGCATGTACATAACGGATACGGAAGCCTGCGACAAAACGCGGCTTTTAAAAAGCAAAATACGATACGCGCTCACAACAAAAACCGGCGACACAATCGCCTTAAACAAAACCATCGTAAGGCACATTCTTACGCTTGAAGAAACGACCGCCTGGCTTTATCGCGCGGGCTTCTCCATCGAAGCGCTGTACGGAAGCCATGAGTTTCACCCCTTCGACGAAAAAAACCGAAGGTGCGTGATCGCGGCAAGAAAAGAATAGGACAGCATAAAAAGGCGTTTTCCCTTTCGGAAAGCGCCTTTTTCTTCGGTTGATTTTACCACAGAAGGTTCAAAAAGCCCATCACAAAGCCGAGCGCCGCGCCCAGATAGACAATGGCCTTCAGTTCCTTTTTCATGATGCCGAAAATGAGCTTTTCAAGCATCGGCGCATCAAACGATGCGATTTTGCGCTCGACGATTTTTTCGATCTCAACCGCCTTTAAAAGGTCGTCCAGTTTATTTTCGAGGATCTCCCGATACAGCGCCATGATTTTGTCCGTCAAAATTTCAACCTTGTCCTGATAGGGCATAAGCATTTCGCTGACGGGGCGGTTTAAAACATTTGCGCCCATTTCGGATATCTTTTCGCGCACCATTTCGGGCCCTTTTTCGGAAATTTTTCTGTCGATAAACGCCGCGATCGTGCCCTTAAAGCCCGAAAGCATGGATGCGTCCACAAAAAATCCGATGGGACTGCCTTTCACCCTCTCATAAAGCTCCTTAATGATTTCATCGGCAATGATGTCTCCGATATGTGCGTTCTGCATTTTTCTTACCGCAAATTCCGTACACGAATCAAGCGCTTTCTGACCGTATTCCAAGAGTTTTTCCTCGTCCGTCACCTTCGAAAGCTTTTCTTTGACGCTTTCTTCGCTCGCAATCTGATCATTCAGCCACCGGGAAATTTTCGAGCGGAGCTTTTCCTCCGCTTCCGGACTCAACGCTTCCTTTCGGATGGTTTCGGCGTTTAAAAGCTGTCCTGCGATCACGCCTCCGAGCCCCTTGGCAATCCTTTCCTTCTGAGAGGGAATGAGCCCGGGCGTAAAGGGCACGCGGAACGAACCGATATAAACGGGCTTATACGGATGAAACAGCATTTTTATCGCCAGATCGTTTGTGATATATCCGATAATTCCGCCCATAACGGGCGCAAGAATAATGCTCCAGTTCATTTTGCTTCCCCCTATCTGTTTTTCCATATTATACATAATCCTATGAGAAAAAATCTGTTTTCGTTTTCAGCCGGAAAATTCTTCCTCAGCTTTCGTTTTCCCCGCCCCAGAATTCCCTGAGCGCCTTTGAAAGCCTCTTTTCGTCCTGATACACGGGGGCATACCGCGGCAAAAGAAGATTTTTGTATTCCTGCGTTTTATATCTGTCGTCGATAAACAAAACGACGCCCCGGTCCGTCTCGGTTCTTATGACGCGGCCTGCAGCCTGCAGGCATTTGCCCGCGCCGGGATAGACATAGGCGGTTTCAAAGCCGTGTCCGTTTTCCTCCTCATACAATTCCTTTAGACAATCGCCTTCAAAGGAAATCTGCGGAAGGCCCACGCCCACAATCGCCGCGCCGATCAGTTTGTCGCCCGGAAGATCAATTCCCTCCGAGAACACGCCGCCCATGGCGATGAACGCGACCATGCTTTCCGTGGGATTTTCCCGAAACTCGCTCAAATACGCGTCCCGTTCGTTTTCCGTCATGTCGCGCATCTGAAGGGATACGCGCACATCCGGGTACATGCTCATAAAGATTTCCGCAACGCTGCTTAAATACGCATGGCTCGGAAAGCACGCAAGATAATTTCCCTTTTTTGCCGAAACCATGTCGTAAATCGCCTTTGCAACGCGCCCCGCGCTTTCCTCGCGCATGCGGTAGCGCGTGGGAATGAAAAGAGAAGCGCAGAAAAGATTTTCTTTGGGAAAGGGCGAAGGAAGCGCCAGGGAAAGATCACCCGCGTCCCGATCCAAAGACAAAAGCGATTCATAGTGCCTAAGCGGCGAAAGCGTTGCGGAAAAAAGAATGGTTCCGCGCATGCGCTTCATCGCCTTTGAAATACGCTCGGTCGGATTCCAGCACCAGATTTTGATATGGGATCGCTTTCCCTCGGGCGTAATCAGCGTTCTGTGCGTTTTTTCGTCAAAATCATCCGCCGCGCGAACAAAGCTGTTCGCCTTGAAGAACAGTTCGGAAAGCTTCCCCCGATACAAAGACGGAATCGACAAAAAAGGCTTTGCGTCCTCCAAAAACGCCTTGACGCTTGAAATAAACGCAGATGGAAGCTCGGATGAAAGCTCGTTTTCAGCATCCTTGGGAAGCGCCCTGTATAAATTGGTAAGCGCAAGATACAAATTCGACTTGCGCCCGTCCTCCCTGCCGACTTCGCGCCTCAATTCCGATATTTCCTTATCTCCCAGGCTTTCGGAATACATGTCCCGCGCGCGCGGCACAAGGTTGTGCGCCTCGTCAATCAAAAGGATATATGCGCCCTTTCGGTCAAAAAAGCGGCGCAGGCGCACGGCAGGATCAAACACATAGTTGTAGTCGCAGATGACCACGTCCGCCGTCTCTGACAAAGCCAGCGAAAGTTCAAACGGACACAGACAATATTCTTTGCTCAGCGCCTGAATTTCATTTTCGCCCCACGCATCAAATTCATACGAATCGGAAACCGCGTGCTTCTGCCGGTCAAAATAACCGTTTGCATAGGGGCAGATGTCAGGATCACAGCGCATTTCCGCCATCGGGCACGCCTTTTTCTTGGCGGTAATCGTGACGCTTCTTACGGACAAGCCCTTTGCGCGCATTCGCTTAAGCGCATTTTCGGCGGCCTTTCTGCCCGTGGTTCGGGCTGTCAGATAAAAAACCGTCTCCGCAAGCCCTTCGCCCAGCGCCTTGACCGCAGGAAACAGCGCGGCAGCGGTTTTTCCAATGCCTGTCGGCGCCTCCACAAGCAGCTTTTTCCTGTCGCGAATCGCCAGATACGCCCGCGCCGCCATTTCTCTTTGCCCCGCGCGGTACGTTTCAAACGGAAAAGGCAGATCGCGCATGGTGGGAAGCGATTTGTTTTTTCGCGCATCCATCTCAAAAACGCGCTTTGCATACACGCCCGCATACAGATAAAAAAGCGCCTCAAGACGCGCATGCGAATACACGCGCGTAAAAGCCGCTCTTGCGCCCGTCAGCGACGCATACACCAGCCGAACCGTCGCCGCAGGCAGACTGTTTTTTGTTGTCACGATGTAGGCATAGATTTCCGCCTGCGCCCAGTGAACGGGATAATCGTTTTCGCCGATCGATTCGGGGGGCATGCGCGTTGTCTTGATTTCCTCAATCGTGCATGCGTCGTCATCAAGAATAAGGCCGTCCACCCTGCCCTGCACAAGTAAATCTACGCCCTCAACCTCGCATTCCAAACGCACGGGGACTTCCGCTCTGTATTCCTTGGCATAGGCGGACTGCACCATGAGGTGACCTTTCAGCCCCTCCTGCATCCGGTCGATACGATTAAGGTCGGCGAATAAATCGCCGGCCTCATAATAGACTTCTGCAAGCGTGCGCACATTGACGGCGCGCGCCGTTTTTTGTCTTTCCGCCATCAGTCGAACACCTGAAGAATGGCGCACTTTAAGTATTGCGTTTCATTCGACGCAGGCAGAATCGGATGATCATGTCCCTGCGTTCTGAATTCCACCATGCGAACGCGCTTTTTGGCGTCTCTGGCAGCGGTATTGATCATATTGATAAACTGCTCGCTCGACACATGCTGAGAACAGGAGCAGGTGACGAGGAAGCCGCCGTTTACGGTCAGTCTCAATCCGCGAAGATTGATTTCCTTATAGCCGCGAAGCGCGCTCTCAACCGCAGCTCTGGTTTTGGTGAACGCAGGCGGATCCAGAATCACCACGTCGAACTTTTCCTTGTTGTCGGTCAGCTCACGCAGGTGGTCAAAGCAGTTGTGCGTTTCAAACCTTACATTGTCCAGCCCGTTGATGCGCGCGTTTTCGGTCGCCACTTCAACGGCTTCCTCGGAAATATCCACGCCCAGCACACTCTTTGCGCCCGCTTTTCCCGCGTGAAGCGCAAAGGATCCGTTGTGCGTAAAGCAGTCGAGCACGGTCTTGTCCTTGCAAAGGCGCATGACCTCGCGCCGGTTTTCCTTCTGATCCAGAAAAAAGCCCGTCTTCTGACCGTTTTTCACGTCCACCATAAAGGTGATGCCGTTTTCTTTCATCTCAACTCTGTCCGGAACTTCGCCGTACAAAAGACCCGTCACCTGCTCAAGACCTTCAAGCCTTCTTACCGGAACATCGCTTCTTTCGTAAATGCCGCGGGGATTGACAACCTCGACAAGCGCCTTTACGATCGTGTCCTTCCACTTTTCAATGCCGAGGGACATCGATTGAATGACCAGTACGTCATTGAACTTGTCGCAGATCAGGCCCGGAAGGTAATCGGACTCCGAGTAAATCAGACGGCACGACATGGGATCGGCAAACAGCTTTCTGTATTCCCAGGCCGTCTCCACGCGTTTTTTGAAAAACGCATCGTCGATAACCTCGTCTTTATACGTAATCATTCGAATCGCAATCTGCGACTTCGGATTATAAAACGCTTTTCCCAAAAACGTTCCCTTGCTGCTTTCAACGTTTACTACGTCGCCCGCTTCATAATCGCCCACAACCTTGTCAACATCCGAAGCAAATACCCAGGGATGTCCTCCGCGTACGCGGCTTTCACGGGTAGGACGAAGAATTGCTTTTGCCATAGATCATATCCTCGATTCGTGTGATTTTATTGGATCTGAATATCCAAAGCCAGCGTGTATTCTCCGCTGGTTACGGCGTACTCGGGATCGATGTTGGTCGACCATGCCATGTCTCCGCCGATGCCGGCGTGCGCAGCGTCGGTATGGATGATGGTTTCGGGACGCATGTAAAGCTCGTGATCGTGCATGGCGTCTCTTAAATCAATGATTGTGTAGTGGCGCGCGTCAAAGTGGAACGGCGTCTGGGCGCGCATGATGATCTTTGCGCCGTCCGCCGTTTCAAACGCAGCGCGGCGAACCGCATCGCGACCTCCGTTTTCGGCAGGCGGCGTAAAGGGGAAGTGCATTTCGGTGACGGTGGACTGATACACGCCCAGGCGCGCGCTTTCCACGCGGTCGGGATAGCTCTCGCCGGGGCCTCGTCCAAACCACTCCACCTGCTCAAATTCGGCGGGAAGCGTCCACGTAAGGCCAAGGCGTTCGACGCTGTCGATGCCGGACAAAGTAAAGTGGGCGTTTAAGGTGATGTTTCCGTCGCCCGCAACCCACATGCGGGTTAAAACATTTACGCTTGCGCCGGGAACAAGCCTTGAGTCAAGGCGCGTGACGCGCTCGATCAATACGCGTCCATCGGAGAGCGCGGACGCAGTTATGCTGATTAAGCGGCGGGCGCAGTTTTCCTGCGCGAAGGCTTCCCATTTGTCGTATTCGCCCCAGCCCGGCAGGGCGTTTGCGCCGGTCAGACCGCGAACGGCGCATTCAGATAAAGCGCTGACGACATACTCCCTGTCGCCTTTCTGCATGCTCACGATACAGCCGGTGGATTTGGAAAGCATCATGCGGAAATCCTTGCCGTTTACGGTGATCATGCCATGGGAATCGTCAAACTGAGCGGACACATGGCGCACGCGTCGAATGAGCGGAAGGGCGCTTGGGAGAGCAAACTGCTGCTTAAAGACCATGCCGTCTGCTGCAACGATGTCCACATCGATATAGGCGTCCTCGCCCTGCATGCCGCTCGGGCCGAAGGAAATCTCCCTTTCGGTCATTGCATCGATGACAGGAAGCGGCATTTCGCCCGTGCCCGTAGGCTCGCCCGCCTGATAGCTCGTCCAATAGAGCGTCATTGAAGCGGTCGAAAGCGAAGTATAACGGTTTTTAAGAACGTATTTTCCGTTTTTCCTGTTTTCCACAAACACCGGCGCGTAAACCGCCGCAGCTTCAAGACCGGCGGGTTTTACGGACAGATCGTGGGTAACAATGCCGTTTAAGCACATGAACTTGGGTTCAAACGGCTCGGTTACGCTTTCAAAGAAGTCGCCGCCGTAACCTGCGTAGTGCTTTCCGTTTTCGTCCTCCTGCCAAAGCGCTTTGTCCTGGAAATCCCAGATAAATCCGCCCTGAAAACGCGGATAACGCTCGGTAAGGGTTCTGAAGTGCTTTAAGCCGCCGCCGCTGTTTAAAATCTGATAGGCGTATTCGCAAAGAATGACCGGGCGATGATCGTTTACGTCGGACAGCAGGTTTTCAATTGCTTCGCGCGTGGGATACATGGGACAGCGGATGTCCGAAATGGACGCGTCCGGATTTCCGGATTCGTACTGCACGGGTCTGGTTTTGTCAAACGCCCGGATCCATGCAGCCATGGCGGCGTGGTTCGGACCTGCGCCGCTTTCATTTCCGAGCGACCAGATGATTATCGACGGATGGTTTTTGTGCGTAAGCACCATTCTGCGCGCGCGCTGCAAAAACGCCTCCGCCCATTCGGGGGAATTGGCCAGCATGCCGCCCACGCCGTGGGTTTCAAGGTTCGTCTCGCAAACGGCCATAAGACCGTACTCATCGCACAGATCATAAAACGCGGGATCGTCCGGATAATGGCTGGTGCGGACGGCGTTTATGTTCATTTGCTTCATGAGAAGAATTTCCTTCTTCATCTGTTCGCGCGTAACGGCTCTTCCCGTATCGGCTGAATGCTCGTGGCGGTTTACGCCGCGAAGAATCAGGCGTTTTCCGTTGAGCGTCAGAATGCCGTTTTTAATTTTCACCGTGCGGAAGCCGAAATACACCCGTTCTCTGTCCGCCGCATCCTGCGAATCCGGCAAAAGCAGCGCCAGATGCACGCGATAGCGCGTGGGACTTTCGGGCGACCACAGTTTTACGTTGTCAAGCTTTATTTTAAACACCGCATGCCCCGGCATGGGCGCCTCTTTATCGTAAAGCGGCGGCACATCGCAGGCGGGGGCGCGCTTTTCCTTATAGATGATTTTACCGTCCGGATCGTAAATATGCAGGCGCACAAGCGTATCGGCAAAGCCGGAAACGCGCGTGACGGACACGTCCATCGTAACTTCGCCCGTAGCTTCCGCTTTTACAAACACATCCTCAATGTGCATGCGGGGCTTGGCCATCAGGGAAACCGATCTGAATATACCGGACAAGTGCCAATAATCCTGATCCTCCAGCCACGTCGCGTCCGTAAAGCGCATGACCTGAACGGTGATCGAGTTTTCGCCGGCGTACACATATCTGGTTACGTCAAATTCCGCGGCAAGCTTTGAATCCTGCGAATATCCCACAGGATTTCCGTTCACCCATACGTAAAAGCCGGATTCCACGCCGCCAAAGCGCAGAATGAGTTTTTTTCCGACAAAGTGCTCGGGAAGCGTAAAAAAGCGGCGGTAAAGACCCGTCGGAATCTTGTCCGGCAGGTGCGGAGGATTTAAGTAAGATCCGTATCCCGTCTCCTCAGTATAGCTCGGCGTAATCAGATGCGCGCCGGGCTCATCCGTAAAGGGATACGCCCAGTTGGTGTAAATCGGGCTGTCCTCGCCCTGCAGCTCCCAGTTTCCGGGAACAGTGATTTCGCGCCACCTGGTATCGTTGAATTCGGAAAGATAAAAACCCGCCGGAACAAACGAAGGATGCTCAAGGAGCGTAAAACGCCACGTTCCGTCCAAAGAAAGCGTGTGCGTATTCCCCCATGGGCTGTGTGCTCCCAGGCGATTGATGGACTGAACCTCAATGTTTTGCCATTCCGGTTTGGTATGGAAATTCACGCGCTTCACTTCCCTTTCGGTATACAATCTCTCAATTATATTTTAGCACGCAAACGGGCGTTTGTCGATAAAAAAGATGCCGATTCAAAAGGAAAAATTGAAATGATCATTATCTGTCAGGGAAAACAACTGCGGCGATACCGTAGGGAACGGGTTTCTGTGCAGTAACATCATTTACACATTGTGCAAGGACATGGTTTACAGTTAGCCTCGGGAGGCGAAACTGTCAAGAGCAACATGGTTTACAGAATGTGCAACAACATGGTTTACAGGTATTTGTCATGGGAAAAAGCGCATCAGCGCCGTAGGGGACGGGTTTCCCGTCCCGCGCTGCTTTGCCGGAAATGACGAAAGGCTATTGCGGACGGAATTTCCGCAATAGCCTTGTGCGATTAATATTTTCTCAAAAGATCTTTGAATGAATCCGTCAGCCGTTCAGCCAGTCCAATGCGTCGGGATACGTATAATCAAGGTTGTTTTCTTTTGCATACTGAGCGGCATAAGAGTTTTGATGAACGGTAAGCGTCAGGGATTCACAAAAGAGAAAGGCCTCCTCTCCGATGAAAGACACGCTGTCCGGAATGGTGACTTCAGTTAATGCGTAGCAGAACGAAAACGCGCTGTTTCCGACAGAAGTTACGCTGTCCGGGAGGATGACTTCAGTGAGAGATGCGCAAACCATAAACGCATAATCTCCGATAGTAGTTACACTGTCCGGGATCGTAATTTCAGCGAGGGAGGAACAACTCGAAAATGCGGCTTCCCCGATGGAAGTTACGCTGTCCGGAATCGTAATCTCAGTGAGGGAGGAGCAGGAAGCAAACGCATAGTCACCGATGAAAGACACGCTGTCCGGGATGGCGATTTTTGTTAGAGACTTGCAGGAAAAAAACGCATAATTTCCAACAGCGGATATGCCCTGCGGAATCGAATAGCTTTCTGCAGCAAGCGCACAGGGATAACAGATCAGCTTCTTTTCCGTTTTATCAAACAATGCTCCGTCAATCGCAGCAAACGTCGGATGCTCCGGCGATACCCGTATTTTCACTAAATTCCTGCATCCCACAAATGAACGTTCTGCGACAGAAGTTACGCTTTCCGGGATGATGATTTCAGCAAGTGATTCACAGGAATAAAACGCTTTATCGCCGATAGAAGATATGCCTTGCGGAATTAAATAGCTTTCCTGAGTAAAAGCGCAGGGATAACAGATCAGCTTCTTTTCTGTTTTGTCGAACAGTACTCCGTCAATCGAAGCAAGCGTCGGATGATCCGGCGATACATTGATATTTTTCAATTCCCCACAATAAGTAAATGGGTTGACGCCGATGGAAGTTACATTGTCCGGGAGGGTAATTTCTGTAAGTGAGCTGCATTCATTAAACGCATTCGTCCCGATAGAAGTTACACTGTCCGGGATGATAATTTCTGTCAGGAAAGAGCAGAACTCAAATGCGCTGTCCCCTATAGAAGTCACCGCATGTCCATCCAGTTTTTCCGCAATGGTAATTTTTTCCGCATCTCCCCTATAGCCCGTAATCTCAGCAGTGCCATCCTCCAGCAGTATATATGCATAATCTTCGCAAGTGTAAACAACAGGCTCCTCCTCGGCTGTTGCAATACAGACAAGAGTCATCAATAAGCATACCAGTAAAAGTGAAATTTTTTTCATGGGTAACTTCCTTCCTTTTCAATTGTATACAGCAGATCTTTTGATATTTTACCACGCAGCATGGCGTTTGTCGATAAAATTTCGGCGGAAAACCCTGAAATCGCAAAAAAACGAAACCAAAAAGGAACGATGAGCATAGCATGAAAAGGACGCCGTCAAGCGGATCGCCCCTTTTCCGGGCGGCGGCTGAAAAATGGGGGCAAAAACAAAATTGGAGGGTATCCGATTGAAGTGTAATTCCTGCAGGCGAAGAATTCGCTCGGTGATCCTCGACCGGGACACGGACACACGCACGGGCTACGGATTTGAAGACGCGCCCGTCGGCGTATATCTGCCCGGATACGGCTATGACCTGGATTGCTCCAAACCCAACTGCTGTCAAAACAACTGCGGAAGCTGCCAGAATAACTGCGGCTGTTCCTCAAGCTGCTGCGGAAAAGTCGGCCCGAC
>JAZSFI010000529.1:0-1711 GCA_045532135.1 Clostridia bacterium
CACCACAGGGATGATGCGCTTGAAACGCTTCTTCTTTCCATGCTCTATGAAGGCAGAATTCACACTTTCCACCCGAAAACGTATCTTTCCCGAAGCGACATCACGCAGATTCGCCCGATGGCGTATCTTCCGGAAAAACACGTAATCCACATGGTGAAAACGCTGGATCTTCCGATCGTGAAATCCCCCTGCCCCGCCAACGGCGCAACCAAGCGCGAGGACATGAAGGCTTTACTGGATCACATCTGTAAAACCATCCCCAATGCCCGGGAGCTCATGCTTTCTGCGCTTCAGAACGAGAGTCAGTACGGACTTTGGGAGAAGAAATAGCGAAAATGCCGTCTTGCTTTGCTGAGGCGGCATTTTCGCTTTTCCAAAACAGGAAAATATGATATAATGAATAGAAAACGCAGGAGGCAAGGAACATGACGGCAAAATATCCGCCGATGGGCTGGAACAGCTGGGACTGGTACGGCGCAGCGGTTACCGAGGAGATCACCATTCAAAACGCCGAATACATGCGCGATCATTTGAAGGAATACGGCTGGGAATATGTGGTTGTGGACATTCAGTGGTATCAGCCGACGGCAATCAACCACTCCTATGAACCTTTTTCAAGCCTTTCCATGGACAAATACGGCCGCCTTCTTCCTGCTGAAAACCGCTTTCCAAGCGCACAGGACGGGAAAGGATTTAAGCCGCTGGCAGACAGAATTCACGATATGGGGCTCAAATTCGGCATTCATATCATGCGCGGTCTTCCCCGCATGGCGGCACACAAACGCCTTCCGATTTGGGGAAGCGAGTTAACCTGCGCGGACGCCGCCAACCCGAACAGCATCTGTATGTGGAACCCCGATATGTACGGAACGAGAAGCGAAACCAAAGCTGCGAAGGCATATTACAGAAGCATTTTTGCGCTCTACGCCGAATGGGGCGTCGACTATGTGAAGTGCGACGACATCGCAAGGGAATACCCGCACTGCGAAAGAGAGATCGAGCTGATTTCAGAGGCTGCGCGTTCATGCGGACGCGACATTGTTTTAAGCCTTTCTCCGGGGCCTGCGCCTTTGGAAAGAGCGGAGCATCTGAAAAAACATGCCAACCTTTGGCGCATTACCGATGATTTCTGGGACGACTGGCGTCTTCTCAAGGGCATGTTTGAACGCGCGGAAAAATGGTGTATCCATGCAGGCCCCGGTCATTGGCCGGACGCGGATATGCTGCCCGTCGGCGCGCTTCGCCAATGCTCGAATCCCGACGACTGGACGAATTTTACCAAGGCCGAACAGCGCACCATGATGTCTCTTTGGTGCATGATGCGATCGCCCCTCATGATCGGCGGGGAACTTACGAAAAACGATGAATTCACGCTGAAAATCCTGACCAATAAAAATCTTCTCGATATCGAAAAAGAATCCTTCTCGGCGCATCCCGTCCGAACGGATGACACACAAAGCGTATGGATTGCGCCGAGAAAGGATGCAACCGGCGTTTATGTCGCGCTTTTCAATCTGTCAGAAGCGGAAAAAAGCGTATCGGTAAGCGCGCATGAAATTGAAATCGAAGGAAAAAGCGCATTTGAAATCTGGACAGAGAAGGAAACCGATCCCAAAAACGGAATCCGCGAAACCATCCCGCCGCACGATGCGCGCGTGTATTTTGTGAAAAAATAGACCCGCTCGCAAAAAACCTGCGCCGTCTCAATCGG
>JAZSFI010000594.1:0-2375 GCA_045532135.1 Clostridia bacterium
CCCTCATGGAGGACAGCCCCTGCGAAGCCATCAAAAACAACGCCATCGGCACATACAAAACCGCCTATGCCGCCATGCAGTACGGCTGCAAGCGCTTTGTCCTGATCTCCACCGACAAAGCCGTCAACCCCACCAACATCATGGGCGCGTCCAAACGCCTGTGCGAAATGATCATCCAGTCCTTCGACAAAAAAATCCGGGAAGGAAAAACCAAGGATCTTCCCCGGCTTTCCCTGCATCCCGAATCCGAAACGCCCGTTTTGAATGCCTGTCCGCCCGCAACGGAATTTGTCGCCGTGCGCTTTGGAAACGTCTTAGGCTCAAACGGCTCCGTCATTCCGCGCTTTAAAGAGCAGATCGCAAAGGGCGGCCCCGTAACCGTCACACACCCGGACATCATCCGCTATTTCATGACCATCCCGGAAGCCGCTTCCCTCGTCCTTCAGGCGGGCGCCTACGCAGACGGCGGCGAAATCTTCGTGCTTGACATGGGTTCGCCCGTCAAAATCGATACCCTCGCCAGAAACCTGATCCGCTTATCCGGTCTTCGCCCGGACGTGGACGTCAAAATCGCCTACACCGGCCTTCGCCCCGGCGAAAAACTCTACGAAGAAAAGCTCATGAGCGAAGAAGGCCTCAAAACCACGCCCAACAAACTCATCCATATCGGCTGTCCGATTCCGTTTGACGAGGACGAATTTTTGCATCAGCTCAAAACCCTCATGACCTGCGCCTACGAAGGCGACGAGGAAGAAATCAGGTATCTTGTAAAAAAGGCCGTAACCACTTACCGTCCGAACGCCGCGTAAAGCGCAGCGGAGGAAGGTTCAAAACCTGCATATTTGCGTTTCAAATTTGACAAACGAAAGAATGAATCATATTTTATGAAAATCGAACCCTTCAAGGAAAAAGTGTGGCTTGCCACGCCCACCATGCACGGCGACGAAATGCAGTATGTGCTCGACGCCTACAACACCAACTGGATGAGCACGGTCGGCGAGAACATAAACGAAGTGGAAAAAATCGCAGCCAATCAAGCGCAAAAGCAGTATGCCGTTGCGCTTTCCTGCTGTACCGCCGCCATCCATCTGGCCGTGCGTCATGCGGGCGAAGTCCTCTACGGAAAGCCGCTTGTCAGCCGCGGCGCGCTTAACGGCAAGCGCGTGTTCTGCTCGGACATGACCTTTGCCGCCACGCTCAACCCCGTCGTCTACGAAGGCGGCATTCCCGTGTTTATCGACACGGAAGCCTCTTCCTGGAACATGGATCCCGCCGCGCTTGAAAAGGCATTTGAAAAATATCCCGATGTAAAGCTCGTCGTCTCTGCAGAGCTGTACGGTTTCCCCGGCCGCATGGACGAAATCAAAAGAATCTCGGAAAAACACGGCGCGCTCTTAATCGAAGACGCCGCCGAAGCCATGGGCGCAACCATTTTCGGAAAACAGTGCGCATCCTTCGGCGATTATTCCTGCGTGAGCTATAACGGAAACAAAATCATCACCGGTTCCTCCGGCGGCTGTTTTCTCACAAACGATCTTGAAACCGCGCAGAAAATCCGCAAATGGTCCACCCAATCCAGAGAAAACGCCCCGTGGTATCAGCACGAGGACGTGGGATACAACTATCGCATGAGCAACGTGGTCGCCGGCGTCGTGCGCGGCCAATATCCGCACCTTGATAAGCACATCGCCCGCAAAAAAGAAATCTATTTGCGTTACAAGGAAGGCTTCAAAGGCCTCCCCGTCCAAATGAACCCGATCACAGAAAATACCGAGCCCAACTACTGGCTCTCCTGCATGATCATAAACAAAGAAGCCATGTGTTCCCAGACAAGAACAGACTCAACCGCTTCCTACATAAAACAAAAGGGCAAAACCTGCCCCACCGAAATCCTCGAAACCTTAGCCGCCCACAACGCCGAAGGCCGTCCCATCTGGAAACCCATGCACATGCAGCCGATGTACAAAAACCACGACTTTGTCGCCCTCAGCGAAAACGCCGACGTCGGAGCGGATATCTTCGACCGCGGTCTGTGCCTTCCGAGCGACAATAAAATGACGGCGGAAACACAGAATAAAATCATCGAAATCATCCGCGCATGCTTTGAATAACAATATCGAGGTGTACGTCTCATGTATGCAAAACACTTCAAGAGATTCTTCGATTTCACGCTCTCCCTGATTGCGCTAATCGTGCTTTCGCCCGTTCTTTTGATTTTATCCGTCATCGGCGCAATCGCAATGAACGGAAATCCGTTCTTCACACAATCCCGCCCCGGAAAAATCCACAATAAAACAGGCAAAGAAAAAATCTTCAGGCTCATCAAATTCCGCTCCATGAGCAACAAAAAAGATAAAAACGGAAACCTCCTCCCG
>JAZSFI010000276.1:0-1614 GCA_045532135.1 Clostridia bacterium
CGGTCCCGCAGAATCTGGTCGGCCTCCGTACTCAGCGCCTTTTCGAATGAATCCTTCTTGGATGCTCCGGATACAGCGACGACTGCATCTCTGTCGCTGATCAGCGTGATATGGCCCAATGTTCTGTAAAGGGAATCGGTATAGTCCTTTGCAATGGATGCGATTTCTCCGATCGGGGAATATTTCTTGAGCACCACTTCCCCGTCGTGATCGGTGTAGATTTCAAGCGGGTCGCCCTCGCGAATGCGCAGCGTCCGGCGAATTTCCTTGGGAACGACGATTCTCCCAAGATCATCGATTCTGCGGACGATTCCTGTTGCTCTCATGGTTTTCTCTCCTTTATAAAAACTTGCCCGCGTATTGTTTGTAAAGGAGAGAAAAAATATTCCTTCCAAGGAAAAATGCCCGTAAGACATTTATCTTGCGGGCATTTGCTGTTATAAGGTTTTTAAAAATTCGTTTACTTCTTCCAATCGCGGCATGGAGTCGGCCGCGCCTTTTTTCGTTACGGAAAGAGAGGCAAACGCGCACGCAAACTTCATTGCGCCTTTCAGCGTTTCTCCGCTCGCAAGCCTTGAAGCGAGCGCGCCGTTAAATGCGTCTCCCGCGCCGGTCGTATCTACGGCTTTGACTTTGGGCGCGCTGATTGCGCCTTTTTCCTGCCCGTTTTTATAAAATACGCCTTTTTTTCCAAGCGTGATGATCGCGCATTTTACGCCTTTTTCAATGAGTATATCGGCGGCTTTCTCTGCATCGCTTTCATTTTCAATCCGAATGCCCGTATAAAACTCGGCTTCCGTTTCATTGGGCGTGAAAATGGGAACCATCTTGAAAATTTCGTCCGGCAGCACCTTTGCAGGCGCTGGATTCAGAATGAGCGGTTTATTCATCTCCTGACAGGTCTTTGCAAGCGCTTTGACGCTTTCAAGGCTCGTCTCAAGCTGCGTAAGCGCATAATCGGAAGAGGCAATCTCATCCCGCGCTTTTTCAATATCGTCTTTTCCCACATGTGCGTTTGCGCCCGCTACAATGACAATGCGGTTCTCCGCCGTCTCTTCCTCAACTTCAATAAACGCGCAGCCCGTGTTTTCGCCCTTTACTACGCTCAAAAGGCGTGTACTCACGCCCTCTTTCTGATAGCATCCCCTCGCAATATTCGACAAAGCATCATCGCCGATTTTGGAAAGCATGACAACTTCGCTTCCGGCATGCGCCGCGGCAGTTGCCTGATTGAATCCTTTTCCGCCGGAAGAAATGTTTGCGCTGGTTCCCGGCACGGTTTCTCCATGGCGCGGAATGCGGGGCGCATAGCAGGTAATATCTACATTAAATGATCCGGCAACAAATATTTTGGACATAAACAATCATCTCCTTTAAATCCCTAGTTTTTTTGCGGCTTCCTCCCACAGTCTTTCATCGTCAAAGGGAAGCCCTGTCTGAGAAGAATATGCCTTTACAAGATCGAGAACCTCAATAAGATACTCGCGCCCGGTTTTGAGCATCTTTTTGATTCCGCGCGCCCAGACATTGGATTTTTCGGTAAGCCCGCTCTCATCCATTTCAAAAATGACCCTGTCTATGTCATACTGCACGCGGTTGACGGACAGATTCCAT
>JAZSFI010000437.1:0-7653 GCA_045532135.1 Clostridia bacterium
ATTTCGTACGCCGCTGGCTGACCGAAAAACAGCTTCCTGACGGCACCTGGGATAAGGGCAAAGCCGCAAACGACAAAATCCTGTTTCCCCTGTCCGACGACTGGCGGAAAAAGGAAAACCGCGTCAAGGATTGTACGGAATATGTCGAAAGGCTTATTATGGCTCTGACAGACGATTGATAACACTGCAATCATTGTCAGTTGCACCGAAACAGACCATAGTCTGTTTTTAAATCAATATCCGTCCCCGTTCTCCGGCTCCCTCTGATGAGGGAGCTGTCTGCGAAGCAGGCTGAGGGAGAGATAACACCGCGCCGGTCGTCCATCAAGCGCATAATACGTAGGAGCAAGTCCCCGCCTGCGCCTAAACAGACTTTGGTCTGTTATGTTTCATAAAAAAGCATCCGCCATGAGGATCTTTCCTCTCCGGCGGATACTTTTTTATCCGATTTTCTTCTCAAAACACGCAAGCACGAGGCCTTCCTGCACGGGAACTCTCTTGCCTGTATCCCGATATCCTGCCTTTTCATAGCATCTTCTGTTTTTTGCAAGATCCTCGGGAAAATCCACATATAATATTTTCGCGTCCTCGAAATACGCCTCCGACAGCAAAATCGCCTTCTGCGCAATGCCGCGGGACTGAAATGACGGATCAATGAACACACGCTGAAGATAGTATTTCCCGTCGCCCAGGTTTTCTTCTTCGACGCACGCTCCCTTTATCTTATACCAGAGTCCGCCGACAATTTTCTCTTCGAAGAGAATCGTAAAGCAGGAAAAATACTCGCCACCGATTCGCCTTGAAATATCCGTTTCGTCCCGAAGGGCAGGGTTACCGGAATCTCTGTATTTCTCAAAGAGCGGCAAAAAAGCCGTCCTTTCGATTTCCCAAAGCGTTTTAACATCGTCTGCGGTCGTTTTTCTTATAGAAATCATCGAATGAATCCTCAGAACTTTCGCGTAATATTTCTCGCCCATTTGCCTTTTTTATAGTGGCGGATGACCACGGGCATTTTCACAAATTCATCCAGACACAAAATGAAATATACCCACATTTCGGGAAGCTTCAAAACAAACGCCACGAAAAGGCCGATCGGAACGGCGTACGCCCACATGGCCAGAAAATCACAGACGAGACCGAATTTGACGTCGCCGCCGGCTCGGAAGATGCCGCAGATCAGCATTGTATTGACCGATTGTCCCAAAACGTAATAGGCATTGATCAAAAGCATCAGGTTGACTTCTTGAATGACCACAGGGTTTGCATCCTTCACCATAAAGTGAACGCCCGAAAGGACAAGCGGCCTTGTAAGAAGAATCAGTCCTCCGCCCACAAGCGCCGTCCACACAGCGAGATGCGCAAACCGTTTTCCGTATACGCGCGCCTCTTCAAGCTTTCCCGCGCCCATCGTGTTTCCAAGCATAATCGCCGCCGCGCTCGACACGCCAAAGCATACAACCGTCGCAAGGTTCCTGATTACGCCCGCAACCGCATTGGCAGAAACAATGTTTTCACTCAGATGTCCAAGAATCACTGAGTATACACTGAAAGCCAGGCCCCAAATCATGTCGTTGGCGGCAGCAGGCAGGGAAAATTTCAGAAAATCAGACAAGAGCTGTTTGTTTCTTTCAAAAAAGTCGCGGATCCGGATGCGGACGCCCTTGGTCATAAGCGTATCAGCCACACAGACCCCCGCCTCTAAAACGCGCGTAATCGTCGTCGCCAGCGCAACGCCCGTGATGCCCAGTTTCGGGAAGAAACCTACGCCAAAAATAAAACATGCATTCAAAACCACGTTCAGCGCAACCGCGCTCGAATGCACAATCGCACTCATCCTGACGCGCTCAACCGAGCGCATAACCGCAAGATACACCACCACAAAGCTCGAAAGCACATAACTCGGGCTGATCGTGCGAAGGTATTTTGCGCCGGCTGTAATCATGCCTTCATCGTTGGTGAAAATACGCATGATGCCGCTTGGTACAGTAAGCGCGAGCATCGTAACAACAAAACCGATAGAGATCGAAATTTTAAGCGCAAGCGCCATCACGCGCTCAATGGAGCGCTTGTCCTTCAAGCCCCAATACTGTGCCGCCAGCACCGATGCGCCGGATGACATGCCAAACAAAAGCATATTCAGAACAAACGCCACCTGTCCGGCCAGCGATGCCGCCGCCTGTTCGGTGAGCCCGACAAGCATCAGCATAATCACGTCCGCCGAGTTTACGCAGGCGTCCATAAAATTCTGAAACGCAATCGGAAGCGTAATTTTCAGTGCGCTTTTATAAAACGCGCGTTTTTCTTCCTTGGACGAAAGCGGGTATTCCATATCTTTTTGCCTCCGCAGTACAAATTCATTCCTATTATATCAGCGCCGCGGTTCTTCTTCCATCAATATTGTGTTGAATCGCTTTCAAATATCAAAAATGAATTGTTCTTTTTTAAAAAACATTCAAAACAGGCATCTTTTTTTGATATTCGATAAAATTTTGATGGTTTCTAAAATCCCTCTTGCAATTTTTATCGTTTTGGTGTAGAATAATGCTGTTTCGTTATGCAATGAATTAATTTTTAGCAAACCAACGGAGGACACACGCCATGGACAACGCACAGGAACTTCTGCAAAGACTCAATCACAGCGGAAAACGTTTATCGAAAAGCCATCGCAGAATCGCGGAATGCATCGTTTCGCATTACGATAAGGCTGCTTTCATGACGGCTTCGCGTCTGGGCGAATATGTAGGCGTATCCGAGTCCACCGTTGTCCGCTTTGCAGCTGCGCTCGGCTACGATGGCTATCCGCAGCTTCAGAAGGCGCTGCAGGAACTGATCCGTCACCGTCTGACCGCAACCCAGCGTCTGGAAATGACGGGCGACATGGGACATGCGCAGGTTTTGAACAAGGTTCTCAAAACCGACATTCAAAATATCCGCTCCACCCTTGACGAACTCGATTTAAACACCTTCGATTCCGTCATTGAAAGTATGCTGCAGGCCAGAAACATCTACGTTTTAGGTCTTCGCGCAAGCGCGCCTCTGGCAGAGTTTTTGGGCCATTACTTAAACTTCATCTTCCCCAACGTCCATACCGTGACAAGCGGCGTATCCGACGTTTTTGAACAGGTTGCGCGTATCAGCGATGAAGACGTGCTTTTAGGCATTTCCTTCCCGCGCTACACAAGCCACACGGTAAAAGCCATGAAATTCGCCCGTTCCCGCGGCGCGACCTTAATCGCGATTACCGACGGCCCGCTTTCCCCGCTTCACACGGAAGCGAATTTCTGCCTGATGGCCAAAAGCGACATGGCGTCCTTCGTCGATTCCATGGCTGCGCCTCTGTCTCTCATCAACGCCCTCATCGTCGCTCTGTCCCAGAGACGCAGAACGCAGGTCACGGATTACTTCCAGAAGATGGAAGACATCTGGTCAGAATACCGCGTATACCTCGGAAAACCCGGAGAATAGATTATGGCAAAAGCAAAAGTTCTTGTCATTGGCGCAGGTGCGGCGGGCATCATGGCTGCGCTTTATGCTTTGAAAAGCGGCGCGCACGTAACGCTGTTTGAAAAAAATGAAAAGCTTGGAAAAAAGATTTACATCACCGGAAAAGGCCGCTGCAATGTGACCAACGCTGCAGCGGCGGACGAGTTTATGAAAAACATCGTCCGCAATCCTCGTTTTCTGTATGCGTCCTTTGCATGTCTTGACAATGTCGGACTTATGGAGCTTCTTGAAAACGCAGGCGTAAAACTCAAAACTGAAAGAGGCGAGCGCGTTTTCCCCGAAAGCGACCACGCAAGCGACATCACAAACGCGCTGGAGCGCGAAATCAGGCGTCTGGGCGTCACCATCCGCTTAAACACCGCCGTAAAGCGCGTTCTGACTGAGAATCATCAGGTTGTCGGCCTTGAAACAGCGGATGGCGAAATTGTATATGCAGACAAAGTCATCATCGCAACCGGCGGCGTAAGCTACCAGTCCACCGGCTCAACCGGCGACGGACACCGCTTCGCCAAGGAATTGGGCCACGCCATTTATCCCTGCCGTCCGGCGCTTACGCCCATCGAAACCGAGGAAAGCTGGCCCAAAGATCTGATGGGGCTCACGCTTAAAAACGTTTCCCTTTCCGCTTTCTGTGAGAAAAACGGAAAGCTCAAAAAGCTTTATAAGGAACAGGGCGAAATGCTCTTTACCCACTTCGGCGTTTCGGGTCCCCTTGTCCTTTCCCTTTCGAGCCTCCTGCCCGATTCCGCAAAGGGCATAAAAATGTTTATCGACTTAAAGCCCGCCCTCGACGAAGGCCAGCTTGAAACGCGCATTCTGCGGGATTTCGCCCAGATGCAGAGAAAACAGCTTTTTTCCTGCATGGATGGTCTTGCCCCCCACGCGCTGGGCATGAAGATTCTGGAGCTTGCCGACCTCTCCCCCTACGCGCCCATCCATTCCGTGACCGCGCAGGAGAGAAAAACCATCGTAAAACTTTTAAAAAATCTTCCTTTGACCGTTAAAGGGTTCAGAGGCCTGAACGAAGCCATCATCACAAGAGGCGGCGTGGACGTAAAATCCATCAATCCCTCTACGCTTGAATCCAAACTTATTCAAAACCTCTACTTTGCCGGTGAAGTCATCGATGTGGACGCACTGACCGGAGGTTTTAACCTGCAAATCGCTTTTTCCACCGGCGCGCTTGCCGGAAAAAGCGCAGCGGAAATATAGATTAAATGCTGTTTCAGATTTACATCTGAAACAGCATTTTAATATTGCTTAACAAAGAATAATCTGCTATAATGTAATACACTTTCTTCTCTTCCGTATATAATAGCAGAAAGAAAAAGGAGTGCGTAACCATGAAAAACAGCATCATTTGTCTTCTCACAGCGTTCTTACTGGCGTTATCATTATCTCATCCCGCGCTTGCCTCGTCAACCACGCCGAATCCCGGCTCTATGGAGCCCAGCACTTCATATCAGCTGATGTTCGCGCATCTTCAGCTTGAGCAGGCTGCAATCATGAAGGATCAGGTTCAAGCCAGAATGGATCAAATTCAGGCGCTTCAGGCGGAACAGCGTTTGGTTTCCGGCTATATAAACGCTGCGAAGCAAGCAAAAAACAGTGCAGAAAGCACGTCTTCGGAAATCGAAATTCCTGCCGATATGGCGCAATATATGAGAAATAACGGTCTTTCATACGGCGACGATGCGCTTTTAAGCGCTGAAGAATGGGCAGATGCCGTCGCATCTCTTACAAGCCGTCTGGAACAGCTCGGCACGCAAACTCAGCAGCTGATGATCTATATGCAGGATTATCTGGGACAATACACTTCGTATCTGGACAGCGCAAACCAACAGATCAACACTTCGAATCAGACGCTCACAAGCCTTGCAAGAGGACAGAGCATGTACGGCGACTCTGACGCAGGTCTTGCAGTAACCGCGCTTGTGATCGGACTCGTTCTGGGTTGTCTT
Source organism: Clostridia bacterium (assembly GCA_045532135.1). GTDB lineage: Bacteria > Bacillota > Clostridia > Christensenellales > Aristaeellaceae > SFHK01. The sequence goes on from JAZSFI010000437.1 coordinate 5,466, forward strand.
GTCACGGTCTCTGTCCAGAAAATCCGGAGAAAGGCTCAAAAAGCATGATCGCTGAACTCATTGGCGCGTTGGCAGCATCATTTTTTGGAGTTTTCACCGTTTTTAAAAAGAAGACGCCTCTGTTTTACAGAATCGTCTTTTTCGCTTTTCTCACATGCCTGATGGGTAATATTTATACTGCGCTGTATGGTTGGTTGTGGCCGCAGGATCAAAGCGGATTCCATGTTGGGTATCTTGGCTATATGGGCATGTTCTTCTTCCTTTACTCCTCATATTACGGCGCAATCAACTCGCTTGCCGACAGCGGACAAAGCGATTTCAAGCGTTTCCGCATCGCCTCTGGCCTTATATCCGCTGCGTTTTTCCTTGGGTCGTTTTTCATAATCGCTGTTTTTGAAAAGGGACTCTGGCTGCTGATCGTCATTGCGCCCATATGCCTCACCCTGTATTTTGCTTTAAAGCTTCTGATCATACCGGATGTGGAAATGGGAATTATCAAGGTCATGCAGCCGTACAATGCATCGATTCTTGCGTTGTGCATTTTTATGCTCGTACGTTTTTCATCTCCGGCAAACAGCGCACCTGAAACAGTGGGAAGCATCTGTTCAGCGCTTTTGACTGCCATTAGCCTGCCTGCCGCAAGAAACGGGGTGAAAAAGTGGTTTATATAATCATGCTCTGCATGGTCGTTCCGCTTTTGCTTTTGATGACCATGCTGAACGGAAAATCTCGCCTGCTTTTCGGCTTTGTATTGTCAGGCATGCTGTTTGCCGTATGCGCATACGAGATCAATTCTCTGATCTGCCGCGTTTTCGATATCAGCGGAACAGAGCTTTCCGTCAAAGCCGCGCCGATGATTGAAGAAATCCTCAAGGCGCTGCCCGTTCTTTTCTACGCCGCCTTTGTAAGCGACGAACGCAGCCAGGTGCTCAGGCTTTCCATGGCGGCAGGCATTGGTTTTGCCATGCTCGAAAATGCCTTTCTCTTAATCACATATGTGGATGAAGTCAGCATAGGCTGGGCGGTCGTGCGCGGCATTTCAACAAGTCTTTCCCACGGCATCTGTACACTGATCGTCGGATGTGGAATAATCTTTGTACGCAAGCAGAAAAAGCTGTTTTACACCGGTACCTTTGCCTTGTTGGCAGCAGCGATAACCCTGCATGCCACGTTTAACCTCCTCATCCAGTCGCCCTACGATTACATCGCAATGGCGCTCCCGATCGTCATCTACGCTATGTTCTGGATTGTCAGGCTGAATATTTCCAAACCGGCGTCACAAAAACACGAAAACGGAACAGTCCCGTAATTTACGTTTATAGGAGCATTGGCGTTAGACTTCCAAACCAAATCCCGTTTCGAGACAGCTCTTTTTTATTCTGTCTCGCTGAAATGCGCGTTTCTGCGCCTCAAGCCCTTCGGCAGGTGGTTTTTGATGGTCTCGCCCGAGGCCTTGCCCCAGCCGAGGGGCATATTTTTATACGTCATAAGCGTCCAGCCCTTTTCGGCTACGGCTTTGATTTCTTCACCCTCCATATACATAGCGGCCATCGCTTCATCCATGTCGAATGTGCGCTTGGCGTCCGGTTTTGCCATTGCCATTGCAAGCGCATGATCGGGAACAACAAAGCCCTTTCCGATTTTGCAAAGGGGAAGCCCTGCGCGAAGAAGGCGGATGCCCTTTCCGGACAGCAGTTTGATATCCGGCGCGCCGTTTGGAATCAGGCTCATCATATCGCCGTCCAGATGCAAAACGCCGTCATAATCGTGTGTAATCACATCTTTTTTCAGCATCTCAAACGCCTCTTTTGCGCCCTTGGATTCGTTATTTTGCTGATACTTCGTTTCTTTTCCATCCTTTTTTATAAGAAGCGCCGCGAAATGCCCTTCGCCGTCAATTCTGTGCGGCCAAAGGCGGATGCAGCCGTTTACGGAAGCGCCCACACCCGGAAGCGCAAACTCTCCCGTTTCAAACTCGGGATGTCTTGAAAGAAACGCCTCGATCGATTTTTCATTTTCAAACCGGTTGAACGTGCATGTGGAATACACCATGCGTCCGCCGGCGCGCACGAGCTTTGCAGCGTTATCTAGGATTTCCGCCTGACGCTCCGCGCAGCCGACAGGCGCGTTTTCCGACCACTCTTTAACCGCGTCGGGATCGCGTCTGAACATGCCTTCGCCCGAACAC
>JAZSFI010000182.1:0-2791 GCA_045532135.1 Clostridia bacterium
TTCGGGATTGAAGACATGTCCTTTTTCCTGATATGCGTATCCTCCGAACTCGCTGACGACAACGGGGCGCTCCGATGCCTGTATTCTGACAGGCTTAAAATACACATGCTCGGCAGCTATGTCCGTATCCGCGCCCTTGAACCACCCGGAAACGGTGGCGACAAAACGCGAATCGTCCAGCGCTTTCATCTTATAATACATGCTCCGGCTGTCAAACTGTCCCCAGCCTTCGTTGAAAATCGTCCAGTAGACAATCGAGGGATGGTTTTTAAGCCGTGTAACCGTCTCCTCCATACACTCGGTAAAACGTCGTCTCACAGATTGATTTCTGTGGGAAAACACGTCGTTTTTCTTTTTAAAGCCAATTGTCGGAAGCGCGGTGTCGCGCAGAAAATTATACTTTCCGTTACTGATCATGTCCTGAAAAACACACATCCCGATTTTGTCGCACAGATAATAAAACCATTCCGGCTCGGCCTTAATGTGCTTTCTTATTGTGTTAAAGCCCAGCGACTTCAAAAATAAAATGTCCTTTTCATAGTTCTCGGGTGCAGCCGGCGTAAAAATGCCGTCCGGGTAATAGCCCTGATCGAGAATGCCGTGGAAAAAATATGCTTTTCCGTTTAAGCACATGCGCTTGATGCCGTTTACTTCCTTGATCTCAAGCGTCCTTAAAGCAAAATAGCTTTTTACGCTGTCTTCCCCGGCATTCACCGTAAAATGATATAAATGCGGATTCTCAGGCGACCATAAAACCGGAGACGCAATCTCAATTCTCGCTTTTCCATGCGTCAAGGGAACTCTGATTTCTTCATCCGCATGCAGAATCACTTCGCCGCCTGCGCTTTCTCCTTCAACCGATATGCAGGCATAATCCCCGCCGGTTTCAATCGAAAGCTTCCTTATATATTGGTCGGGAACGCTTTCCAGCCACACCGTCTGCCAGATTCCCGTTGCAGGCGTATACCACATGCCTCCGCGCTTTTCCGTCTGCTTACCGTAAGGGAACTCATGACGGGAAAGTTCGTCCTTTACGCATATTTCAAGCGTATTTTCCCTTTCAATCGCCTGCGTCACATCAAAGTAAAACGGATGGTATCCCCCTTCGTGCGCGCCGATTTCATGACCGTTCAAATAAACCGTGCACTCCTGATCGCATGCGCCGATATGCAAAAGCACCCTGTCCTTAATAAAATTTTCCGGCAGCGAAAAGACTTTCCTGTAAAAAAGCATATCTCCCGCCCGATGCGCGCGCCCAACCATAGACAAAGCCGATTCCATCACAAACGGCACGCGGATTTTCTCCGTATACGTTTTTTCCGTGCCGCACCCAAAATCCCAGAATCCGTTCAGCGAATAAAAAGAATCGCGGACCATCTGCGGTCTTGGATAAACCTCCCACACCGCCCCGGTAAGCGCCTCGCCCTCGGGCGTATACAATTGAAATTCTCTCATTCAATCATCACCATATTTCATTTTTATGAACATTGTATCACCAATTCCAAAGCATATCAATCTCTTTTCGCGGCTGATTATTTTCCCCGTCAACCCTTGACATTCTCTATCCCGGGTGCTATAATATCATCTGTTCAAGACAAACCGATTTGCTCTGTTGGCTCAGTCGGTTAGAGCACCGTGTTCACATCGCGGGGGTCGCTGGTTCGAGTCCAGCACAGAGCATAAAACAACGCGCCGGAAGACGCGTTGTTTTTTGTTGCCTTTATATATTTATTCGTGCTATAATATCGAAAAAAGCAAAGGATGAGTCATATGACTTCACGCAAGCGCGTTCGCGCAGTTTTGGAAGGTCAAATGCCGGATCGCGTGCCGAACGGACTTGGCGGATGCGAAACCTGCGGCATGCATATTATGGCGTATGACAGGCTTCAGAATGTACTTGGCGTTCAGAAAACGCCTCCGCGGCTTGACACCTTTATGACCAATGCCGTATTTGAAGAGGATGTCATTTCCAAAATGGAAGGCGACATCATCCTTCTGGCTTCGCCCAACATGTGCAAAAGCCCTCTGCGCGGAGATGTTTCCGGTCACTGGAAGCATCAGTCGCTTTGGAAAAAGACATTTTCCGTGCCTGTCAGGGATCATTTCCGCGAAAATCCGGACGGAAGCATCATCTGGGAAACCGCCGGAAACACAGTTTGTCCCCCGGGCGGATTTTATTTTGACCACAATGCGCCCACCGACCTTACGCAGGATTTTGATGTTCCTGACCCGGACGCGTTTCATCCGCGCGATACAATTCCGGACGAAACGCTTCGAAACCTTGAAAGCGAAGCCAAACGTTTGTATGAGGAAACCGATCTTTCCATCTGCCTTGGCGAAAGCATCACAGATCTTCAGATCTCCCCCGGCGGCATGATCGGAAGCATGGTGCTTATGCTGGAAGAGCCCGAAATCATGAAAGCGCTCATAGACAAATGCGCAGACGCGGGTCTTAGACAGATCGAACTTCTCCATCAGGCGGTCGGTAAATATGTGGACATCCTCTCTGTCGCGCATGATTTCGGCGACAACCGCGGCGTGACCATCGGCGCAAAGCTCTGGCGTGAAATCTATAAAGATGCCTACGCAAAATTCTTCTCCGGCTGGCACGCGCGCACAAGCATGAAAATCAACCTCCATTCCTGCGGCTCGATCGAATCCATCCTCCCCGACCTCATCGGATGCGGCGCAGACATCATCAATCCCATCCAGACCTCCGCAAAGGACATGGACGCAAAGAACCTGAAAGAAAAATACGGAAAAGACGTGATCTTCTGGGGCGGCGGCTACG
>JAZSFI010000118.1:0-3386 GCA_045532135.1 Clostridia bacterium
AAACCGCTGGGCGCTGATCTGGAGGAAGGCAAAGAGCTGGTGCGCATTGCGCGCGAAAAAGGTCTTCGTCTGGGCGGCGCGCCGGGCACCTTCCTCGGCGCGGGCATCCAGACCTGCCGCCGCCTGATCGACGACGGTTTCATCGGAACGCCCGTGGGCAGCGCGTGCTTCATGTTCTGCCGCGGCCACGAGTCCTGGCATCCCGATCCCGATTTCTATTATCAGTACGGCGGGGGCCCGATGTTCGACATGGGTCCGTATTACCTGACCGCGATGATCAACTTAATGGGCGGCATCGACTCCGTCATGAGCGCAAGCAAAAAATCCTTTGAAAAGCGCATGATCACAAGTGCGCCCTTCTCCGGCACCGAGATCGACGTAAACGTAAACACCTACGTCTCCGGCACCGTAAAATACGCCTCCGGCGCGATCGGAACCATCTTCACCACCTTCGACGCCTATTATCCCTGTCAGGCAAGATTCGAAATCTACGGAAGCGAAGGCACGCTGTTTGTGCCCGATCCGAACACCTTTGGCGGCCCCATCAAGCTCTTCCGCCCCGAAGACGGCGAAGTAAGAGAAATTCCGATCATGTACGACTACAGTGAAAACAGCCGCGCCCTCGGCCTTAATGACATGGCCGTCGCCATCCGGGAAGGACGCCCCGCAAGATGCGACTGGCAGCAGACCTTCCACGTCCTGGACGCCATGACCGGCTTTGAAAGAAGCGCCCAGTCCGGCCAGTGGATCAAGATGTCCACAGAGTATGAAAGACGTCCCGCCATGAAAAAGGCGACCGTAAAAGGCGTAATCGAAGATTAAAGCACCTCCCATACCAAAAGGCTCGTATGTAGTAAAGGGAGCTGTCAGCGAAGCTGACTGAGGGATTGCCGCTAACTTCAAAAACAATCCTCTGTTATTTACGAACGCAGCAGGGACTTCATCAATCGATAGAACCACGGCCACACGGGACGATGTGGGCATCGTCCCCTACGGATTCAATCAAACGTTTCGTCACCGCTGTAGGGGACGGGTTTCCCGTCCCGCATACCTTTCATTTCTTTTACGCAACATCGCACAAGGAGAATACACATGCCAGTACTCGCCGTATTGCACAAGCATATCATCGAAGAGATCACCATCCGCAACGAAACCATGGAGCCGGGTCACGCACCCTTCCAGCTGAAGCCCGAAATCCGCTTTCAGGTGTTTCCGCAAAAAGAAAAGCAGCCCATCACGACCCAGATGACCATCGAAATCGGTTCCATGGACGACAACACGCCTTTATACATCAAGCTGCGGGTGCGCGGCATTTTCCTTCCGACGCCCCAAACCGGCGAAAATGCACCCGCCGATCCCAAGGAGTTCCACAAGCAGGCGTTCGGACAGCTGTTCGGCACCGCCCGCACCATCATTGCATCGACCACGCTCATCGGCGGCATGGCGCCCACCAACCTTCCGCCCATCAATCCCGACAATCTGAACATACAAAAGAACAGTTGAGGAGGCGACCCCATTTGCAGACACAAAAGCGCTTCACCAAGAAAGAAAAAAGCTGGATCATGTACGACTGGGCCAACTCGATTTACGCAACCAACATCATGGCGGCCATCTATCCCACCATCTTTGCCTCCGCTTTTGAGGGCGGCGACATCATCTGGGGCTACGGCACATCCATCGCAACGTTCTTAGTGGCCATTTTGGCTCCGTTCCTTGGCGCAATCGCCGATCACAAGGGCATGAAGAAAAAGCTGTTCACGGCTTTCGCGCTGATCGGTATCCTCTTTACGCCCCTCATGGCGTTTTTCGGAAACCTCAAATTGTGCATGATCGGTTATGTCGTTTCGCGTCTGGGCTTCTCGGGTTCCTGCCTTTTCTACGATTCATTCCTAACCGACGTCACCACCGACGAGCGCATGGACCGCGTTTCCTCCTGGGGCTATGCCGCGGGCTACATCGGCGGAAGCACGATTCCCTTCGTTATTTCCATCGGCATGCTGCTTCTTTTCGACTACAGCCATTTTGCACAGGTCTTCTCGGTTTTGATCGTAAGCTGCTGGTGGCTTGTGTTCTCCATTCCCTTCCTTAAAAATGTAAAGCAGGAGCACTATATTGAAGAAAAAGGCGCCTTCAACCCCGCGCAGATCATCAAAAACGTCATCGGCACGTTCAAGGAAATCTGCTCGCACAAGGCGATTCTCTTCTTCATCATCGCATACTTTTTCTATATCGACGGCGTTGACACCGTAATTTCCATCTCCACCGCTTACGGCGCAACACTGGGTCTTGGAACCACCGGCATGATTCTGGCGCTGCTTGTCACCCAGATCGTCGCCGTGCCCTGCTCCATCATCTTCGCGCGTCTTTCCGAAAAGTTCTCCGCGCGCAAAGCGCTCATGGGCGCAGTCGCCGTATACATCGTCATCTGCATTGTAGGCTTCGTCATGGGCTACATCGTCGAGCCCGATCAGGCCGCCTACAAGGATATGCTTGCCTCCGGCGCGGCGCCTTATGAAGAACGCGTGAACGCCCAGAAGGACGGCGCATATGCTGCGTTCCTTAAGGAAGCGGAAGAAGCCTTCAAGGGCAGCGACGCTGAAAAGGCCTTTGGCGAAATCAAGGTCTTTGAATCAGAAGAGCATGCCGAGCTTGAAACCGAATTCAAAGCGGCGGTTTATCAGCATGTAAGTGCAAACATCGCCGTTGTCGATGAATTCAAATCCTCGCTATCCATTTCCACCATTCTCTTCTGGTCCATGGCCTTCCTCGTCGGCACCGTTCAGGGCGGCATTCAGGCCGTGTCCCGTTCCTATTTCGGAAAACTTGTTCCCAAGGAGCGAAGCAACGAATTCTTCGGCTTCTTTGATATCTTCGGAAAGTTCTCCTGCGTCATCGGCCCTGCGCTGTATGCCCTGATCGCAAGCGCGACCGGCTATTCCTGCTACGGCGTTCTGGTGCTGATCGTGCTGTTCGGCCTTGGCCTCGCAACGCTCATTCTTTCAAGAAAGCATCTGGACAGCGCGGTTTCCGCGTAAGCTTATCAAAAAACAGGCCTGCAAAAGCAGGCCTCAAGCCATCAAAAAAGTACCTTTTTTGATGGGAAGGGCCGATCCCCTGAAATCCTTCGGGATTTCCGGGCGGGGATCGGAAAGGGGAAGCGTCTTCAGTCGCTACGCTTTGTGAAAACACGCGATTTTTAAGTACATGCCGCCAAAAACGATTGAAAATGGAGAGGAAGTGCGCTCCCTCTCCATACCTCTCCCGGAGGTTTGTTGATGATCTGAGGCCTGCTTTTGCAGGCCTGTTTTTTGATAAGCTTACGCGGAAACCGCGCTGTCCAGATGCTTTCTTGAAAGAATGAGCGTTGCGAGGCCAAGGCCGAACAG
>JAZSFI010000171.1:0-1986 GCA_045532135.1 Clostridia bacterium
AAAAGCGTCCACGGTCACTTAAAGCGCGAGCCCGGCTCCATCAATTACGAGGTCTACGGCATGAAGGGCTCGATGGAATCGCAAAGATTCATGCCTTCCTATACGCCCGAAGGTCAGGAAGCCGAAATCCAGGTGTATAAAGAGAGCGAAAAGGTGTGCGTGGGTGCAAACGAGCATTACGTGCCCGGCAAGGTCGTTGAAAACGAACTTGCTCACAAATATGCCACCCACGGCGGCGCGGACTTCTACGCCACGCATTTCTTTATTGAAAAGATCCTTGGACGCGAGGATGGACATCACTACTCCATTGATGTATACGATGCGGTCGATATGGGTCTTGTCGGTATCTTTGCCTATCGCTCTGCCCTTAACAAAAACCAGCCCATGGACATTCCGAACCTCAGAAACAAGGAAGAACGCGATCTTTGGCGAAACGACAACATCTGTACCAATCCCGCCATTGCCGGCGAAAACCTTCTCCCCTGCTATCCGGGCGGCAACGTCGAATACGATGACAAAGTATTTGAAAAAGTCAGACAGATGTGGCTTGACGGAGAATAATCCTTTCCGATGAAACAGCTGAAACAGCGCATAAACGCGGAAGATTTCCGCTGTTTATGCGCTGTTTTCGCAGTCATGCGCCATTATCCCCGTTCACGCTTTTTCGGATTTTTTCCATCCGCTCGTCCAGCTGCGCGCTCATGTCGGCACACTCTTTAAGTTCCTTCGTGAGAAGCGCGCTGTCCGGGCGGTTCTTTTTATATTTCAGCTTATGCTCAAGGCTTGCCCAGAAATCCATGGCGATGGTTCTTAATTGTATTTCCACCTTCATAAGTTTCTTCTTGTGCGCAAGAAATATCGGAACTTCCACAATCAGGTGAAGGCTTCTGTATCCGTTTTCCTTGGGATTTTTTATGTAATCCTTATATTTGATCAGCGTAACGTCGTCCTGCTTTAAAAGGCAGCCTGCCAGCAAATAAATGTCTTCGATAAACGAACAAATCACGCGAATGCCCGCTACATCCGACAGGTTTTCCTCCAGCGAATGAATCGACAGAGGAAGTTTGTTTCTGATCAGTTTGTCCAATATGCTTCTCGGTTCTTTGATCCGGCTTTTGATGCTCTCAATCGGATTTCTGTCATATTGCACGGAGAATTCCTGATTGAGCACATTGAACTTGGTTTCAACCTCCATCATGGCGCACCTGTAATACGCCATAAGTTCCCGAAAAGGAAGCGAATTTGCATCCATCCAGTCGAGCTTGCCTCTGAGCGCATCCTCGTTTTCAAGAGCGTTCATCCAGTTCTCCATGACATTTTTTCCCGGATCGATTTCGTTCATTTTTTCCTCCCGCGCTTCTTTCTATTGTTCCTCCATACAGGCATAAATCTGTTTTTCCGCAGTCTTTATGTCTACGCCCGCCTTTTCGGCATATGCGCGCACATCGTCGCTTTCAAGCTTTTCTTTTTTGATTCCATATCCCTCGGCAATCACGCGCCTTACGTCTCCTTGGGGCGTATGAATGATCTCTGTATGTCTCTCCAGTGCATACGCCTTCATTTCCTGTCTGCGGATTCCGAAGGTGGATGTGTGCATCAAAAGAAGATTGGCCATTCTGTCCGATTCCGAAGGCTTGCAGACCACGCGGATTTCAAATCCGGGTCTGCCCTTTTTCATCTGGACGGGAATGGTATAAAATTCCATCGCGCCCGATTTTATGAGCATCTCGCGCGCAAAGCCGATCGCTTCGCCCGTCATATCGTCCACATTGCAGGATAAAATAACCACTTTTCGGTTCGGCGCGCCGTATACCGCATCCATTTTATATACCCTCCGCTCTTTGGTATTGAAATGTCCCTATGCTTTGGCGAATGATTCTTTCATAATCATTGTCCGGGTTCAGCCACGCCTGCGCTTCATACGGAGAAAACGCAACCGGCATGCGGCTGTGAATAAACTGTATCCCGGGCGCAGCATCCTTTGTC
>JAZSFI010000464.1:0-3895 GCA_045532135.1 Clostridia bacterium
CCCATTTTCATAAGCTTTTTTACGGCCATGGAAAGCTGCTCGCGCGTCATGCCGTATTTGGCATCGCCCGGATTTCCCATGACAAATGTGCCGAGCTTGAACTCGCCGCCGGGATTAAAGCGCAGACAGACGCGTTCGGGAACGCCGCCTTCAAGAATGAGGGAATCGATTAAGGTATAGTCGTCAAGATTTATGATTGCGCCGAGCCTTGCCGCATAGGCAAATTCGCCCTTGGGCGTTTCATTGGAGGAAAACATGATTTCGTCGCCCTTAAAGCCCATGGCCTCGGCAAGCATGAGCTCACATTCGCTGGCGCAGTCCACGCCGCAGCCCTCGTCTTTTAAAATCTTTAAAATCGCGGGCGTGGGGCAGGCTTTGACGGCATAATATTCCTTGAATTTTTTGTTCCATGAAAATGCCTTTAAAAATCCGCGGACCTGCTTTAAAAGCCTTTCCTCCGAATAAAGGTGAAAGGGCGTGGGAATTTTTTCGATGATTTTTTCAAGTACCGCTTTGGAAGGCGCGACCTTCTTTGACATATGTTTCATCCCGTTTCTATGCATTTTTTTAGATTATAACGATTTCTGTCGCCTGCGTCAACGAATGCAGGCGCTTTTTTGTTCAAATAAAGAATTGTTTAACAAACATATCTGGAAAAACAGATTAAAAAGTGATAATATGGAATGGGTAATTGTTTATTATGGGAGGAAATCACCTTGAACCTTTCTAACCGGATCGACGATTTGATGGCTAAAGTCATGAAGCCGTCGCGCTATCTCGGAAGCGAGTTTGGAAGCGTCATGAAAAATGCGGAGGATGTCTCCGTTCGATATGCATTTTTGTTCCCCGATGTCTATGAAGTCGCCATGTCGCATCTCGGCATGAAGATTTTATATCATACGCTCAATAAAAGAGACGACGTTTGGTGCGAGCGCGTATGCTCTCCCTGGCCTGACATGGAGAAGCTTATGGAAGAAAACGACGTTCCGCTTTTTTCGCTCGAATCCAGAACGCCTGTAAAGGAATTTGATCTTCTCGGCATCACGCTCCAGTATGAAATGAGCTTTACCAATATATTAAAGGCGCTGTCTCTTTCCGGCATCGAAATCCATCAGAAAGACAGAAAAGACGGCCCGTTTGTCATCTGCGGAGGTCCCTGCGCCTACAATCCGGAGCCGCTTTGCGACTTTGTGGATGTTTTTACGCTGGGCGACGGCGAAGAGGCGATTCACCAGACGGTTGACGTATACAAAAGATGGAAAGAATCCGGAGCGCCCAGGGAAGAATATCTCAAAATGTGCGCCCGCGAAGTGGACGGCGCATATGTTCCGTCCTTATACGATGTTGTCTATAATGAGGACGGCGCCGTTAAGTCCGTAACGCCCAAGGAGGGTTCGGGCGTGAAGGAACTGGTGTTTAAAGCGCTGGTCAACGACCTTACCGCAGCGGATTATCCCGAAAAGCTGATCGTTCCTTACGGTGAAGTTGTTCACGACAGAATCATGCTTGAAATTTTCCGCGGCTGCACGCGCGGCTGCCGATTCTGCCAGGCGGGCATGGTCTACAGACCCGTTCGCGAAAGAAGCATGGACAGGCTTCTTGAAATTGCCGACAAGCTTGTAAAAGCAACCGGATTTGACGAAATTTCTCTGATGAGCTTATCCAGCGGCGATTATTCCTGCCTTCCTGAGCTTGCGCATGAGATGATCACGCGCTATATGAATAAACGTGTCAAAATTTCGCTTCCTTCCCAGCGCATCGACACCTTCTTAAAGGATACCTTAAAGGAAACTCAGAAGGTCAGAAAAACCGCGCTTACCTTGGCGCCCGAAGCAGGCACGCAGAGGCTTCGCGATGTTATCAATAAAGGCGTTACCGAAGAAGACCTCATCCGCGCCGTAACGGACGCGTTTGAAGAGGGCTGGAGCGCGGTGAAACTGTACTTTATGATCGGCCTTCCGACCGAAACGGACGAGGATGTACTGGGCATTGCGGATCTTGCCGAAAAGGTCAGAAAAGCATATTTCTCCGTTCCCAAGGACAAGCGCGCGCCCGGCCTTCGCATTACCGTAAGCGCTTCCGTGTTTGTTCCCAAAGCGCATACGCCCTTCCAGTGGTGCGGGCAGCTTGATAAGGAAACGGTGATCAGAAGACAGAAAATGCTCAAAATGGAGCTTAATAAAGTCAAGGGCGTGGACTTTAAATACCACGAGCCGGACGTTTCCTATATCGAAGCCGTATTCGCCAGAGGCGACAGACGCCTTTCAAAAGCGCTTGAAGAAGCGGTAAAACTGGGCTGCCACTTTGACGGGTGGACGGAATTTTTCGATAACGAAAAATGGATGCAGGCGTTTGAAAACGCGGGCATCAATCCCGATTTCTATGCTGCGAGAAATATTTCGGTTGACGAACGCCTCGCATGGGGACATATCGACTCCGGCGTAAGTCAGGCGTTTTTGAAGCGCGAATGGGAAAAGGCGCAAAGGGCCGAAACTACCGAGGACTGTAGAAAAGGCTGCGTCGGCTGCGGCGTAAAAAGATACGGAGGTGCATGCGAATGAGAGCCATCTTCAGATTCGGAAAAGTCGGCAGACTGAAATTCGTGTCCCATCTCGATCTTCAAAGATACATGCAGCGCGCCTTCAACAGAACCGAGCTTCCCATCGCATTTTCGCAGGGCTTTAACCCGCATCCGGTCATGAGCTTTGCCTCCGCGCTCGCCATGGGCTGGGTGAGCGAATATGAAATTCTGGACGTAAAATTCGATAAGCCCGTCACAAAGGAATTTGCCCTGAAGGAAATGAGAAGCGCGCTTCCTAACGAGCTTCCCGTATACGATGTGAAATTCGTCGACAACAGACATGCTTCCATGATGAGCCTTGTCAAAATGTCGGATTACGAGATTGAAATAGAAGAAAATGCAGACAAAATCATGGATGCGGCGAGGGAGTTTCTGCTTTCCGAAACCGTAATGGCGATCAGAAAGACCAAATCATCCGAGCGTGAAATCAACATTCGTCCACTATGCGTATATCTTTCTTCGAAGGAAAATACCCTTAAAACCCGCCTCATGCTGACCGAGGCCGATACATTAAAGCCGGATCTTCTTTTAAAGACGCTTTCGGAGATGGCGCATATTGAAATGCCGCGCGCTCAGATCAAGCGCACAAAGCTGATCGGGCTTGCCAAGTCCGGGCGCGAAACGCCGCTTATGGAGCTTTAAAATGCCAAGCAAAATCCTTATCAGAAAAACGCCGGCGGATATGACGGTTGCGCTTATTGAGGATGGAAGGCTGGCGGAGATCATTTTTGAAAAAAACGATTCGGACGCGCTGACGGGAAATATCTATGTTGGCCGCGTAGAAAACGTGGCAAGCGGCATGCAGGCTGCGTTTGTCAATATCGGTCTTGACAAAAATGCGTTTCTCCCTTTTACCGATCTTCCAAAGGAAAAACAGCGCCTTAAAAAGCCTTTGACTGTGGGCGAAGAGATCCCTGTTCAGATCACAAAGCTCCCGGGCGGCGAAAAAGGCGTTCGGGTCTCGGCTGTTTTGACGCTTCCCGGGCGCATGACGGTGCTTACGCCGAATTCTGAAGGCGTCGGCGTTTCAAAGCGCATAGAGGACGAAAAAGAAAGAAAACGCCTGACGGGAATCGCAAAACCGCTGGTATCTCAAAATATGGGGCTTATCGTCCGTACAAACGCTGAGAATGCGGATAAAAAGGATATTGAAAGAGACGTACAAAACCTTGTATCCCTTTGGGGAAACATTGAAAAGCGTCTTTTGCACGTTAAAGCTCCGGCATGCGTTTATAAAGACGGAGACGCCCTTTCAAGGTGCATCCGCGATCTTATAGACGACGACGTTCAGGAAATTCTTGCATCAGATGAAAG
>JAZSFI010000370.1:0-3026 GCA_045532135.1 Clostridia bacterium
GGTCGTCAGACCAGGTGTCAGATCATCAACAAACCTCCGGGAGAGGTATGGAGAGGGAGCGCACTTCCTCTCCATTTTCAATCGATTTTGGCGGCATGTACTTAAAAATCGCGCGTTTTCACAAAGCGTAGCGACTGAAAACGCTTCCCCTTTCCGATCCCCGCCCGGAAATCCCGAAGGATTTCAGGGGATCGGCCCTTCCCATCAAAAAAGGTACTTTTTTGATGGCTTTAGGCCTGCAAAAGCAGGCCTGTTTTGTTTTCTAAAACGCAAACATTTCAATTTCAAATTCCATATATTCGCCCTTGATATCATAAACGGATTCCGCAGTGTCCAGATTGTCTGCGCGGTATACCTTGATATAAAGCGTATCGCCCGCCTGCTTTCCTGAAATAATGCCGGTTAAAGCCTGCGCGCCGGAAATCACATTTCCATCCGCCTCCACGATCACGTCATTTATAAGAAGACCGCTTTTTTCTGCGGGACTGCCCTTTTCAACTTTCGCAACCATCACGCCTTCAGGAAGCCTTCCGGCATACACCGCTTCATTGTTGCTTCCATTGACCGTCATAACCGTAACGCCCAGGCGCACCGACGCCGCGGCGCCTTTTTCATTTCCGTCCGCCTGCAGGTTCATCCCCTCGTCCGTAAGCTGCCTTTCAATCGCTGTTTGAATGATCGGCTTTGCGCTGTTGATCGGAATGGCAAGACCGATGCCTTCAACAGACGCGCCGGAATAATTCGAGCCTGTGTATTTCATCGTCGGAATGCCCATCAGCTGTCCCAGGACATTGAAAAGGCCCCCGCCGGAATTTCCGCTGTTGATCGCAGCGTCCGTCTGAATCATACTGTTGACATAGGTGGTTTTAAGGCCGTAGCGGTCTGTCGTCTCGTACGACGTAATCTTCCTGTCAAGCGCAGAAACAATGCCTACCGTGATCGTTCCGCGAAGTTCCCTGGACAAAGGATTTCCAACGCAGATCGCCCATTCGCCAACCTGCAGCATGTCGCTGTCTCCAAGTTGAGCAGAGGGAACATCCAGCTTCTCCGCATGCAGAACCGCGACATCCAGCCCCGCATCGTAGACAGCAAGCGTCGCTTCGATTTCCTCCTCTTCTCCCATGACGGATACGCAGAGCCTTGATGCATTCTCAACCACATGGTAATTGGTAAGAATGTATCCGTCATAAATCACAACGCCCGAGCCTGTGGCCGCGAGCTGCTCTCTAAACCCATCCTGCCCGCGAATTCCGAATCCCCTTGACCTTGCCGATCCGACCGTCTGATAATTGTTCACGCCGACAACGCTTTTCTGAACGCTTCCGACCACGCCCGTAAACGGACTTACAACGCGCGACGCATCCGTCGTCGTGTTCACAACACTTTCGGCTTTAACGGTATTCTCCGCCTGCATATCGGCATGTAAAGCGCCGGCAGCCAGAAAAACCGCAATCAAGACAACGGACAAAATACGTCCATGCATTCTTTTCATAAAAAACCTCCTTGAGCAAATATAAACGCCTTTTCTTATACTTTATCCCATCGGACAGGATAAATTATACGCGCTGGGCATTAATATTCACCCATGGAGGTTATTAGTAATTCTTAATTATATCTTGTTTTCTCTTCAGATTATTTTCGGGGAAGAAAGCCGTAGAAATGAACGATATTCATATCCTCCGGCATATCCAGCCCGTGAGAGCCGCATTCGCCGTCGATCTCATGGCAGCCGTGATCCGGCAAAAAGCCGAAAAGCACATTGTGTTTCTGCCATTTTTCCCTGATCAGTTCAACAAACGCATGGTAGGTTTCTGCGTTGTGCGTAATCTGATTGAGCGAGATCTCCGCCTCCGGGCCGAACTTATGCATGGTGGAATCGTAGTTTCCGTTGTACACGACAATCGCGTCGTGCTCATCTTTCAAAATCAGCTCTTTGGCCTTTTGATTGACCTCGTCCACCGTCTTGTAAAAATAATAGTCCGCATTCCTTTCAAGGAAAATGCGCGAAATGCTGTCGCCGTCGGTGCAGACGATGGCGACCTTTTTGCCTGATGATATCATCTCGTCAAAGAATGTGCGAACCGTCAGAACCGGCTTTTCGTATTTTCGGATGCCGTGCACTTCGGGAAGCACGCCCGAGTACATGCTGGCAAAGCATACCGGCGTCACGCTCGGCATAACGGAAAGCACAGGAAGCGCCATATCGCTCGATGAAATGGCTTTTTCAAAAAGATGCGTGTATTTCTGGTACAGCCACAGGGCAATCGCGTCAGGATTATAAATAAACAGCCTGTCCGCTTTCTGCCCCGAGAAGCGCTCCTTCATTTTGGCAAGCACCGCCCGATTAACATCATCC
Source organism: Clostridia bacterium (assembly GCA_045532135.1). Classification (GTDB taxonomy): domain Bacteria; phylum Bacillota; class Clostridia; order Christensenellales; family Aristaeellaceae; genus SFHK01. The sequence continues at coordinate 2,357 of JAZSFI010000370.1, forward strand.
ATGTTCCCGTTTTTTAAAACGCCTATCGCGTTTAAAAGCGTTGCAGCAGTTTGGGTAATCCGGTACGAATTGTATACATCAGCCATTGTCTGAACCCTCCCTGAATCTGTCCTTGGGTGCAACCATTTTATCAAGATTCACAAGCATTGCGGGAAGAAGCAAAACGACCAGCAGCATGGAAATGACCGCGCCGCGGGAGAGCATCTGCCCGATCGAATAGATGTAATAGACGCTGCATACATTTCCGATGATGAAGCCGGAAAGGGCCAGGATCACGCCGGAAGTGAAGATCGTTGGAAGCGATGCCTCCATCGCATCAATAATCGCTTCCCTCGGCATTTTCTCAAGCCTGCTTCTTACATAGTTACGCGAAAGCAAAATCGCATAATCGATCGTCGCGCCCATCATGATGGCGGTAATAATCAGATAGCACATAAAGAAGATTCTTTCGCCGATCAGGGTGGAAAACGAAAGCGTGACCCAGATTGCGCCCTGTATGACGCACACGAGAATCACCGGTATCACAATTTTTCTGAATGAAAGGAAGATAATCAGAACAACAGCGGCAATCGAAATCAGGTTCACAATCAGCATATCGCTTTCAAATGCCGACGAAATATCATAAGACGACATCGTCGCTCCAGCTACGCCCACTTCTTCGCCCGGATAG
>JAZSFI010000432.1:0-2201 GCA_045532135.1 Clostridia bacterium
CTCCTGTTTGAAGTTTTTTTGCATTATACCATATTTCACTATAAAAAGATAGGGGATCGCAGGGATGATTCCTGTACGCTTAAAAAATTTCATTGAGATACAATTCATTGAGCGGTTTACAGTATAAGCGTGTATGTAAGAGGATTTTGTGTTCTTGGTCAGAAAGATGCAAGCATAATTATTGGATTGTTTATTCAGAAGCCGGTTGCATCTTTTTTAATGCGCCGGAGCAAAATCATCATTTCCAAGGAACCCTCTTGACAATAGGGCGGATCTGTCGTATAATTCAACTATTCGCAAAAGACAGCTTTTACGAATAGTATGGAGCGAATCGGCAGAATTTCGGGCGGTTCAGGAATTGATCTGCCGATTTTCGTTTTTTAAGCGGAGTTGGTCGGTTTGAAAGCCCTGCTGTTTAACGGATGATAAAGCGATTCTTTTTTCGTTCATCGCATTGTTTCATTTCTTGATTTTTGGCGCCTTACAGAACGATTCTTTTTTCGTTCGATGGACAAATCTTCGTTGGACGAAAAAATGCTTTGAATAATGCGAGGTTTTAGATGCGTTCAGATTTATGAATGCTGAGTTTGATAAAATATGTTTCGGATTTTCTGATTATCCTTATGAATTACCATAAAACTGATTGAAAAAAATCACTTTACTGTGTTTCCCATCCCCCCGTGCGGCCTCTGCTCCCCTATGCTATTATATGTTAATTGGAGGTTATTAACGAATGGCTAAAAATCTATCTTATGCGCAGGAACACGCCATTGCCATAACGGCGCTGACGCGCAATATTCTTTCCACGCTTCCTGAAATTGTCGTAGATTTTATTCAGGCGATTGCTTCCACGACGCAGCCGCTCACGCGATATGCCTATGCACGGGATATTCGCCTTTTTATTAATTACTTATCGAAGGAGAATCCGAAATTCGGCTTAAAGGAGCCGGTCAATTGGGATAAAACGGACTTTTCCAAAGTGCGCGCAAGAGACATTGTCTTATACCTTGATTATCTGGATTATTATCTGGACGAAAATGATCAGGAGGTTTCGAATCAGGAGCTTGGAAAAATGCGAAAGTTCTATTCCCTGCGCTCTTTTTTCAAGTGGATGTTTAAGCAAAGCCTGATTTCGAGCGACGTCAGCGCACTGGTCGACACACCAAAACGTCACGAAAAGCCGATTTTGCGGCTTGAAATCGACGAAGTGGTTCGTATGCTGGATGCAGCGGAAAACGGTGAAAAACTGAGCCCGCGCCAGCAGATGTATCATGAAATCACAAAAAAAAGAGATCTTGCGATGCTCACGCTGTTTTTGGGCACCGGCATCCGTGTAAGTGAATGCGTCGGTCTTGACATTGATCATCTTGACTTTGAAGTCGGCGGATTTCTGGTAACGAGAAAAGGCGGAAATCAGGCGATTTTATATTTCCCGGATGAAGTTGAAGCATCGCTGAAAGCGTATCTTGAAGAGCGCAGGAAGATTCAGGCGCTTGAGGGACATGAAAACGCGCTGTTTTTGTCATTGCAAAAACGCAGAATGACCGTTCGGGCGGTGGAAAACATGGTAAAAAAATACGCCGTTATCGCTGCGCCGCTCAAAAAGCGCATAAGTCCCCACAAGCTCAGATCCACCTTCGGCACCAGCCTTTACCGCGAAACCGGCGATATTTATCTGGTTGCAGACGTTCTGGGCCACTCCGACGTCAATACCACGCGCCGCCACTACGCAGCCATGAGCGACGCAAGGCGAAGAATGGCTGCAAAAAAAGTGACGCTTCGTGAGGATGAAGCGCCAAAAGATATTTCGGATGAGGTTTTAAAAATTGCTCTGGATCAGGAAAATCACGCTGATTCGGAGCCGGCGTTTAAGGATACGGACGGTTCTGATAAAGTGTGAAAAAACAGAATTCAATTATTACTTAAACTGTTTTACAGCCGCTGTGGCCAATTCGTCGCAGCGGTTGTTTTCTTTATTGGAAGCATGTCCCTTGACCTTATGAAAGACAACGGCATGGATATTGATAAGTTCTTTGATGCGTTTCCACAGATCCGCGTTTTCAACCGGCTTTTTATCGGCTTTGATCCAGCCGCGACGGATCCAGTTGTTCAGCCAGCCCTGCTCAAAGGCGTTGACGAGATATGCGCTGTCGGAATACAAATCCACGCGGCACGGCGCGTTTAAAGCTTCCAGCGCTTTG
>JAZSFI010000181.1:0-5088 GCA_045532135.1 Clostridia bacterium
TACTCGGCAATGCGGGCGCGCAGGCGGGCGGTGTCAAGAAGCGTGCCGGAGCCAATGACGCGATCCTCGGGAATGCCGGAGAGCTTGCAGAAAACGTAGGTCAGGATGTCTACGGGGTTGGCGACGATGACATAGGTGGCATCGGGGCAAACCTTGGTGATCTGCGGGATGATGGTCTTGAGAATGGCTACGTTGGTATTGACAAGATCAATTCGGGTCTGGCCGGGCTTGCGGCCGACGCCGGAAGTGATGACGACGATATCGCTGCCTTCTGCGGAGGCATAGGTGCCGGCATAAACATTGACCGGCTCGCTGTAAAGAGGAGTGCCCTGATGGATGTCCAGCGCTTCGCCGCGGGCTTTGTCTTCGTTGATGTCCACGATGACGATTTCATTGGCGATATTTTTAAGAGCAAGAGCGAACGCGGTTGCGGAACCAACGGCGCCGGCGCCGATAACGGTAATTTTTCTGTTGGGCATGATGCATTCCTTCCTTTACGAGTAAAATTGAGTGCTGTGCCCTGGGGGCACCGACATGAATGGCGATTCAATCATTCATGATCAATTTATTATAGCACGTCTATATATAGAAAGGAATTCTTTTTTGAGCAACGGGACTTATTGAAAATGATAATACGCGTGAAGATGGGAAAATATGTTTATGCAGAATAAACTGGATTCACCGCATCTGAGTGAAACGCAATTCTTAGCGCTTTTTGGCGGATATCAATTTTACACGTCTATTATATCATATTTCATATATCCGTGCTTGAACGTTGATGTAAAATATGATAACATTTTTGCATGGATATTGTTTCATTCAGTTGAATGAGCACTTAAAAGGGGGGATTTGGTGAACATACTGCATATGAAGTATGCTGTGGAAGTGGCTAAAGCGGGTTCGCTCAGCAAAGCTTCTGAGACATTGCTCATCGCCCAGCCCAATATCAGCCGTTCCATCAAAGAATTGGAAAATGATCTGGGCATTACGATTTTTGAACGCTCCGCCAAGGGCATGTTTTTAACGCATGACGGCGAAGTTTTCATGAATTATGCCAAGAGTATCATTTCTCAGATTGATGCGGTAGAGAAATTCTATAAGGAAAGCACGCCGGACAAACAGCGTTTTTCCATCTCTGTTCCGCGCGCATCCTATATTTCTGAAGCGTTTGCACAGTTTTCAAAGCGCGTCAAATCGCCTTCCTGCGAGATTTTCTATAATGAAACCAATTCAAGACGCGCAATCGAAAACATTCTGAACAATGATTACGGCCTTGGAATCATTCGATACGCTGCCAATCATGACGATTCGTTTAAAACGATGCTTGAGGAAAAAGGGTTGAATTACGAGCTGGTGACGCAGTTTTCATATCATCTGATCATGAGTAAAACGCATCCGCTGGCCGATCGGGAATCGATCTCACTGAATGACCTGAAAGACTATATTGAGATTGCTCATGCTGATCCTTATGTACCCTCGCTTACGCTTTCAAAAGTCTTGAAGGAAGAACAGGCGACGGGCGGCGATCGAAAGATTTATGTATTTGAACGGGCGAGCCAGTTCGAGCTTCTGAGCGAAAACAATGAGACATTTATGTGGATTTCACCGGTACCGACAAAAATGCTGGAAAGGTACAATCTGATTCAGCGTTCGTGTACAGAGAACAAACGGCTTTACAAGGACATGTTGATTTACAGAAACGGCTATACTCTTTCGCCGCTTGACAAGGAATTTATGACAATCCTGATTCAAACACGGCGGCAATATATTTAGTTCAACGAAAAGCGCAGCAGACCGATTCAGCCGTGTCCGCTGCGTTTTTTTTCATGAAAAAACGGTTTTTGTTCTCCGCCTTATCAAAAACTATAACGACGCTGATTTATTTAATAATTCACAACTTGACGAATTGATGATAAAATACACAGGATCAAATTGTGGTATTATGTCGGCGTATGCCGGTAAAGGAGTCGGAGAATGAAGCTGGATCGTGTGATCGCTGTCAGAAACCGGAAAACCGTGTTTCGCGACGGCGACAAATGCATCAAGGTGTTCGGCCCAAGCTATACCAAAGCGGATGTGCTGAACGAAGCGCTGAACCAAGCGCGCATCGAGGGAACGGGATTGAATATCCCGGAGATTCTTGAGCTTACCCGGATTGATGAGAAGTGGGCGATTGTATCGCGTTACATCGAGGGTAAAACGCTTCAAAGAATCATGGATGAGAATCCGGATCAAAAGACCGAATTGATGCAAAGGTTTGTGGACCTTCATGCGTTAATCCATTCCAAGAGCTGTTCGCTTCTGAACCGCCAGAAAGAAACAATGAACATGCAGATGATCAAGTGCAATCTGGATGCGACAACAAGATATGATCTGCACGCAAGGCTTGAAAGCATGTCCGGACAGATAAGGATTTGCCACGGAGATTTTAGACCTTCAAATATTATCATCGACAAGAACGACACGCCCTATATCCTGGATTGGTCGCATGCAACGCAGGGAAATCCTTCTGCGGATGCCGCGAGAACGTATCTTCTTTTCTGGCTTGAAGGCCAGATTTCCAGCGCGAAACGATACCTTGAAATGTATTCTCAAAAAAGCGGTATAGAGGTTTCGGCCATTGAAAAATGGATGCCGATTGTCGCTGCAGCCGAATCGATCAGCGGAAATGAAAAAGAGAGAGAGTTTCTTCTGTCATGGGTCAGGAAAATGGACAACATGAGATAAAAATAAAGGAGAAGATAGATATGAAAGTTACGGTTTGCATTGGTTCTTCCTGTCATTTAAAGGGTTCCCGCAAGATTGTTGAAGTTCTTCAGGATCTGATTCGTGAAAATAATCTGGACGATAAAGTAGAACTTGGCGGCACTTTCTGCATCGGTCAGTGTCAAAAGGGCGTTTGCGTAACCATCGATGAAGAAGTTTTCTCCGTGTCCCCGGAAACGGTAAGAGACTTTTTCAACGAGAACATTCTTTCAAAGGTGAAGTAATATGAATGTTCAGATTTGTGTAGGATCCTCCTGCCATTTAAAGGGCTCGCAGATCATCATTGAACTGATGCAAGCTGCGCTTGAAAAGAACGGTCTTCAGGACAAGGTAAACCTGTCCGGCAGCTTTTGTATGGGCGTTTGCAACCGCGTTGGCGTTACCGTCTCCGTGGAAGGCGAAACACATACGGGAATTACGCGCGAGAATTTCAGCGATTTCTTTAGAGAGCACATTCTTGAAAAGCTGAACGGATAATGAAGGTGGAGATGGATTCATGGATTGTTTGACCCTCAAAAAATCCAACTGCAAAAATTGCTATAAATGCATTCGTCATTGTCCGGTGAAGGCGATCCGCTTCTCGGGCAATCAGGCGCATATTATCGGAAATGAATGCATCCTCTGCGGTCAGTGTTTCGTCGTTTGTCCGCAGGATGCCAAAAGAATTGTAAACGAGGTCGAAAAGGTCAAGGTTCTGATCCAGACCGGTCTTCCCGTATACGTGTCTCTCGCGCCGTCCTTTATTGCAAACTATGACGGTGTGGGCATCGAATCCATGCGTGAAGCGCTCAAAAAACTTGGATTCAAAGACGTCGAGGAAACAGCTGTCGGCGCGACTTATGTCAAAAACGAGTATGAAAGAATACTGAAGGAAGAGGAGAGGGACGTTGTCATTTCCTCCTGCTGCCATTCGATCAACCTTTTGATCCAGAAGCAGTTCCCGTCGCTGCTTGGATATCTTGCTGATGTTGTCAGCCCCATGCAGGCGCATTGCGCGGAAATCAAGCGCAGAGATCCCAATGCGAAGTGCGTATTCATCGGACCGTGCGTTGCAAAGAAGGACGAAGCGGACCACTACAAGGGAATTGTTGACGCGGTTCTTACCTTTGAAGAACTGACCAACTGGCTCAAAGAAGAAAACATTGCGCTCAAACAGGAAATTATTCCCGATAACCAGAGCCGCGCACGCTTTTTCCCGACGACGGGCGGCATTTTGAAAACAATGAAAAAGAATGCGCCCGGCTATACCTATATGGCGCTGGATGGCGTTGAAAACTGCATCTCCGCGCTCAGGGACATTGAAAGCGGACGAATCCATAAGTGCTTTATTGAGATGAGCGCTTGCATCGGAAGCTGTATCGGCGGCCCCGTCATGGAGAAGTATCATAATCATTCCGTCGTCAAGGATTTCATTTCCGTATCGGATTATGCGGGAAAGGAAGACTTTGATGTCGCTCAGCCGAAGAGCGAATATATGCGCAAGCATTTCAGCTTCATTGAGCGGGAAAACAAGCAGCCTTCCGAGACGGAAATTTTTAATGTATTACGGCAAATGGGCAAATTCAAGCCGTCCGATGAGCTCAATTGCGGCTCCTGCGGCTACAATACCTGCCGGGAGAAGGCTATTGCGATCATTCAGGGCAAGGCGGAAATTTCCATGTGCCTGCCGTATCTGAAGGACAAGGCGGAAAGCTTTTCCGATACGATTGTCAAAAATACGCCCAACGGTCTTATCGTTTTGAATGAAATGCTTGAAGTTCAGCAGATCAATAAAGCCATGCTTCACATCATGAATCTTCGAAATGCAAATGATGTTCTGGGCGAGCCGGTTGTTCGGATTCTCGAGCCCAGTGTGTTTATGTCCGTTCTGCATACAGGACGCGAAGTACATGAACAGAGAACGTATCTTGCGCAGTACAAGCGATATGTTGAGCAGAGCATTATTTATGACCGCGAATCCCGCATGCTGATCGGCATTATGCGCGACATCACCGAGGAAGAAAGCAGCCGCGAAAAACGCGAAAGCATTTCAAGGCAAACGGTTGAGGTAGCGGACAAGGTTGTCGAAAAGCAGATGCGCATTGTTCAGGAAATTGCATCCTTGCTGGGCGAAACTGCAGCAGAAACCAAGATTGCGCTGACGAAGCTGAAGGAGTCCATTAAAAATGAATGATTTATGCGCCGAAATCGGCTATAAGAGCATCAATCATGTGGGTGAACTGCTTTGCGGCGATCATGTGGATGTTATTGAGCGCGAAGACAACTCTACCATCGTGGTTTTGGCCGATGGTCTTGGAAGCGGCGTAAAGGCGTCGATTCTTT
>JAZSFI010000045.1:0-4302 GCA_045532135.1 Clostridia bacterium
TTTCTGAGCGCATAGGGCGCTACGTTTTTGCGGGAAGGATGCACGCGGTTGGTCAGGAGAACCACGTAAACGCCGGTTTCGCTGTCGAGCCAGAGAGAAGTTCCGGTAAAGCCGGTGTGTCCGACGATGTTTCCGCCCGCCTTCTCGTGATATGCAATCCAGCCGAGGCCGCGCGTGGAACCAAGATGCGCAGTCTGATTGGTAAACGACTTTTTGACCCAGTCCTGATCGAACATCGGATTCGGCGTCGGGGGCAGGAAGGCCGCGCAGAATTTGCACAGATCCCTTGCCGTCGAAAATACGCCCGCATGACCCGCCACGCCGCCCAGCTGGCAGGCGCGTTCGTCATGCACGCTTCCGCGAACGGGCAAGGTTTCGCCGACTCTGATTTCGGTCGCCGCGCAGTAAGCGTCCGGCGCGGGATTAAAGCAGGTATCCTTCATGCCAATCTTACGCCATACTTCGGTCGCAAAGACCTCCAAAGGCTTGCCGGTCTGATAAGCGATGATCTCTCCTAAGAAAATGAAGCTCAGATCGGAATAGACGACCTCGGCGCCCAAGGGCTTTGCAGGCGGCGTGTTCAAAAGACCCATAATGCGCCCCTCCCGCGTAGGACCGAATTTATCGGTGTCCATAAAGGGCACAAGGCCCGCCGTGTGGGTAAGGAGATTAAAAACCGTGACCTTTTCAAGCTCAGGATGCACTTTTTTTCCAACGGCAACGGGAAGAGGCGTGTCGAGGGATACCTTTCCTTCCTGAAGCAGAAGCACCATCGGCGCCCAGACGCCGGTCAGCTTGGAAAGAGACGCGATGTCAAACAGCGTGTTTTCGGTCATGGGTTCGACGACGGGCGTAATAATGGCGTTTCCAAACGCCTTTAAATCAAAAATTTCGTCGCCGCGGCCAACGGCAACCACCGCGCCGGGAACAAATTTGTCATCCACATATTTTTCGACCTGTTTTATGAATTCTACAAATCGCTTTTCCATTTCAGCCGCCTCCTGAGTTTTAAATCGTTTGATTACCGAAGCTCTCCGCTCGCCCAATGGCGGCGGCACAGCGCAACATAGCTTTCGTTGCCGCCCAGCATAATCTGTTCGCCTTTTTTGATCACACGGCCGTTTGAAATGCGGGCGTTGCAGGTAGCCTTGCGTCCGCACCAGCAAACCGTCTTGATTTCCTCAATCGTATCCGCCCATGCCATCAGCCACATGCTGCCCTCAAAAAGATTGCCCTGAAAATCCGCGCGCAGACCGTAGCAAATGACAGGCACATTCACCGTGTCAACAATATATACGAGCTTTTCGACCTGTTCTTTCTTCAAGAACTGCGCTTCGTCCACAATAATGCAATCATATTCTTTGACGTTGATTTGGTCAAGCTCCTCCACAAACGAGCAGTCCGCCTTCAGACCCGATCTGGAGCCCACAACGCGATCGCCGTCGCGCGTATCAAGCCGGGGCTTCAGCATCAGCGCCTTCTGTCCGCGTTCCATATAATTATACTGAACCATAATGGCGTTTGCCGTCTTTGAAGAGCCCATCGCGCCATATCGGAAATAAAGCTTTGCCATAAATAATCGTACTCCTTACTGCTTGGTAAAAGTATAATTCTACACAGGGCAAGAATTTTCCTTCCATACTTTACAATTTCCTCGTTTCCGTATAAAATTGAAAAGGGAGGAACCGGAAAACATGAAAATCTGCGGCATCGTTTCGGAATACAACCCGTTTCACGCGGGACACAAATATCATATCGATGAAACAAAAAGAATCACCGGGTGCGACTACATCGTTGCCTGCATGTCCGGCGCGTTCACCCAAAGAGGCGAAATCGCGTTTATGGACAAGTTCGACCGCGTGCGCATGGCTCTTTCGGGCGGCTGCGACGCGGTGTTTGAATTGCCTGCGGAATGCGCCGTGCGCCCTGCCGAGTGGTTCGCACGCGGCGGCGTGAGCGTATTGGACAAGCTCGGCTGCGATGCAATCTCCTTCGGCACGGAATCGGGCGACAGGGATGAACTTTTGAAAGTGTTTCATCTCGTTTCAAACGAATCGGACGAAATAAAAGAAAAAATCCGCGAAGGCCTTAGCATGGGCAAAACCCTTGCCCGCGCAAGGGGAGAAGCGCTCAAAAGCGTCTGTCCTCATCTTGAAAACATGCCGAATCTCTCCCTCGCGCTTGAGTATCTTGCCTCCATGAAAGCGCTTTCATCGAACATGGAGATTTGCGTGATCAAAAGAAGCGCGCCCTACCACGCCCAAAAAGAAGACAAGGGGCTGAGCGCAAGCGAAATTAGGCTCTCCATTCAAAACGGAAACGCCGATTGGGCGATAAACAGCATGCCCGTGGGCGTTCGGGAGATTTTTACAGGCGCGCTTGACGGCGGAATTTCAAACAAAACGCGCCTTGACGAAGTATTCCTTCACATCATACGAAATCTTTCTAAAGAAGAAAGACAGCGCCTTCCCGACGCAGGCGAAGGGCTGAGCGAAAGGATTTTTCAAAAAGCCCAGACAGCTTCAAGCCTTGAAAGCCTCATCGAAAGCGTGAAATGCAAACGCTATACCCGCGCCCGCATCACGCGCGTGATCGCAGCCGCCGCTCTCAAAATGCAAAAAAAGGCCCCGCCGGAAGCGCCGTATCTGCGCCTTTTAGGTTTCAGAAAAGAAAGCGCGCCGCTGATTCGTACGCTTGACATAAGAAGCGGACACAAAATCGTTTCAAGCCCCGAAAAAATCCGCACTCACCCCTCATTCCTGACCGAAATCCGCGCAACCGATCTTTGGGGTTTGTCGGCGCAGGGCGAAAAATACCGGAAAGCCGGACGCGACCTGACAGAAAAATTTATCGTCATTTGAAACGCGCCAAGCGTTATAAAGCATAGGGAGGAAACCATATGTTACCCAGAAAAGAATATCCCCGTCCGCAGTTTGTGCGCAAGGGATGGATGAACTTAAACGGTCAGTGGCAGTTTGAAATCGACCACGGCGGATCGGGAAGAGCGCGCGGCATGGTCGAAAAAGCGCAGTATGACTCCGTCATCACCGTTCCCTTCTGCCCGGAAAGCAGCCTGTCCGGCGTGGGCTATACCGATTTTATGCGCGCCGTATGGTATAAGCGCGCCTTTACCCTTCCCAAGGATGCGCTTGGAAAACGCGTATTTGTCAATTTCGGCGCGGTGGATTATCTGGCTGAAGTCTGGGTCAACGGCGTATCCGTCGGAACGCACAGAGGCGGCTATGTCGGCTTCCGCCTTGAAATCACAAAGGCATTAAAAGACGGCGAAAACGTAATCGTCGTATGCGCGGATGATGATTTGAGAAACGGCCGTCAGCCCTTCGGCAAGCAGAGCCCCCGCTACGAATCCTTCGGCTGCTCCTATACCCGCACCACCGGCATCTGGCAGACGGTGTGGCTTGAGTGGACAAACGAAACCTTCCTTGAAAACGTACGCCTGACCCCCGATGCAGCGAACGCATCCCTTCTCATCGAAGCTGAGATCAACGGAAACACCGACGGCGTAACGCTCTGGGCGCAGGCAGCGTTTGACGGCGAATACGAATGTGAAATCGAAACAAACGCCAACGGAAACAGTGCGCAGATGCTGATGCTGATTGAAAACGTTCACCTCTGGAATGTCGGTCAGCCCAATCTTTACGACCTTACGCTTTCCCTGCGAAAAGACGGAAAGGAAATCGACCGCCTCGACAGCTATTTCGGCCTTCGCTCCATTTCCTTTGACGGCATGAAGTGCTTAATCAACGGAAAACCCGTTTTCCAGCGCTTGATTCTGGATCAGGGTTTCTACCCGGACGGCATCTATACCGCTCCCTGCGATGAAGAGCTCAAAAACGACATTCTCCGCCCGATGGCAATGGGCTTTAACGGCGCGCGCCTGCACCAAAAAGTGTTTGAGCCCCGCTTCCTCTACTGGGCGGACAAGCTCGGCTATATCTGCTGGGGCGAAATGGCCAGCTGGGGCGCAGATCCCAAGGACGGATGGATCCTGCCGGCGTTTTTGGACGAGTGGATCCAGATTTTGAAGCGCGACTATTCCGTTCCCTCCATTGTCGGCTGGTGTCCGTGGAACGAAACATGGGGCGAAAGCGGCAACGGCCAGCACGCCGAAACCATGCGCATGACCTATCGCGTCACCAAAGCCCTCGACCGCACCCGTCCCTGCATCGACACTTCCGGCGGCATCCACGTTGAAACCGACATCTACGACACCCACGATTACGAGCAGAATCCCGAAATCTACCGTAAGCGCTACGCGCCCGACGCGCCCATCATCTACGA
>JAZSFI010000102.1:0-2038 GCA_045532135.1 Clostridia bacterium
CAGATACGCCTCGCCCTCTTCGCTTTTTTGAAGATTCTCGTTGAGCGCATCGCCGTCCACCGTGGAATGCACGGTGTCCAAAAGCGCTCTGGCATAGCTTTCATATCTTTCAAGCATGCTGTTTTTGTATGCATTGTATCCGACAGTCGATAAAACACCCGTCAGAATCAGCGCAAATGCCGCGCAGTACAGAGCGATTCGTGTTCCGAGTTTCCTTCTGGTCAAAAAGCTCTCCCCCATTCAGGCGTTCCGAGAGACGTTTTTATCCCTCGCGTCATCTATAAATAAGCATATTATTACCTATATATTATAGCATTCCATTGACAATTAATCAATCGACATATATAATAGTATTGAAATATTTACATACCAAAGCACAAGACTTTAAAATCTTTTACGTATAATATATCGTAGGCTGAAAAAAACTACGCTTTTAAGCATAAAGCAAACCGCAAAAAGCATCTTTATTCATCGAGAGGAGTATCGAATATGACTGAAAATCTGAAAAAATTCCTTGAAAAAGTATCCGAAGACCCGGCGCTCGCCGCAAAGGTCGGCGCGGAAGCCGATCCCGCCAAGCTGATCGCCCTTGCCAAGGAACTGGGCTTTGAGCTGACCGAAGCCGATTTTGAAAAGAAACCCGAGGAAGTCGCGGACGACGAGCTGGATACCGTTGCCGGCGGCGGCGATGTATCCTGCGCCTGCGCCATGGGTGGCGGCGGAACCAAGGACTCAAACGACAAGACCTGCGCATGCGTGCTCGCCGGCGCCGGTTATTCCAAATCCGGCCGCGAACGCTGCGTATGCGGTTTTGCCGGCTACGGCTACGACACCTGATGGAGTCGCTGATGTAAGCCTTTTCTGATTCGGCCTGCTGTTTTCTGCTTTGTTGGCTCTATACAGTCAAGCGGAATTCAGCAGGCTGGACTTATGTAGCCCGGATCAATTTATAAATTTGAAAAATTTCTGAATCAGTTACTAATTTATACAATTCAGGACATCTTTACAGGAGAGACCATTCATGGCAGACAGAAACGCGGCGTCCACCACGCCCAAGAACAAGCTTTCACGAATCGGAAACTGGGACATCAACGCATTCTTTTTGATGCTGTATGATCTTTTTGCCGCTTCCGTTTCTTATCTGGCCGCGCTGTGGATTCGTTTCGACTGCCGTTTCAGCGTCATCCCCGCCTCCTACTTAAACGCATGGATGAAATTTGCGCCGATTTACGCCCTTGCGACCCTGATCGTATATCTGTGGCTCAGGCTCTATCAAAGCGTATGGCGGTTTGCAAGCTATGTAGAATTGCGAAGGATTGCCCTGTCTTCCATCATTCTGGGCGCTTTGCATACGCTCTTGATCACGGTGTTCTTTCTGCGCATGCCGATTTCGTATTACATGATGGGCATCTTTATCCAGTCCGCTCTGGTGCTTCTCATCCGTTTCGGCTATCGTTTTGTCACACTGGAGCGCGGAAAGCATGCACGGACGCTGAAAGACATGACCGCAAGCCGCGTTATGCTGATCGGCGCGGGCGCAGCGGGACAACTCATTCTGCGCGACATCCATAACGCAAAAGAAGTCAACGAAACCGTTCTTTGCATCATCGACGATAACCCCAACAAATGGGGCAAATTCATCGACGGCGTGCCGATTGTCGGCGGCCGCGACGACATTTTTCTGAGCGTTGAAAAATATAAAATCGAAAAAATCTATCTCGCTATTCCGAGCGCAACCGCCGAACAAAAAAGGGACATTTTGGATATCTGCAAGGAAACAAACTGCGAGCTCAAAAGTCTTCCCGGCATGTATGAATTGGTCCGGGGCAGCGTAACCACGCAGGCCTTAAAGGACGTCGCGGTGGAAGATCTCCTTGGCCGCGAACCGGTCAAGGTCAACATGGACGAAATCGAAAGATCCGTCGAAGGCAAAGTCGTGCTTGTCACCGGCGGCGGCGGCTCCATCGGCAGCGAACTGTGCCGTCAAATTGCAAAGTATCATCCGAAACAGCTGATTGTGTTTGACATCTATGAAAAC
>JAZSFI010000509.1:0-1953 GCA_045532135.1 Clostridia bacterium
ACCATTTCTTCGAACATATCATAGCCTTCGTGCTGATATTCGACAATGGGTTGACGCTGGCCGTAGGCTCTGAGCCCGATGCCCTCGCGCAGCTGATCCATCGCATCGATGTGATCCATCCATCTTCTGTCTACGCTCATAAGAAGGAACGTGCGCTCAACTTCGCGCATGTCAAAGCCAGCAAGCGCAATTTCCGCTTCACGGCGGGCGTAAACTTCAACGCTCTTTTCAAGGAGCATTTCCTTGAATTTTTCGCGCGTGAGCTTTTTGTCTTCACTGTAAACTGCCATCACGTCGCCCGCGCTCAAACAAATGCGTTCAAGATATTCCGAAAGGCCTTTTACATCCCAATCGGCATAGGGCGCGTTTTCCGCGATATGACGTTCGACGGCTTCCGTAATGAGGGTTTCGCGCATGTCTGCGATGCGCTTTTTCATGTCTCCGCCTTCCAAAACCTCGCGTCTCTGCTCGTAAATAAGGTTTCTCTGCTGGTTCATAACGTCGTCGTACTGAAGAACGTTTTTGCGGATTTCAAAGTTTCTGCCCTCCACGCGCTTTTGAGAATTCTCAATCTGCTTGGAGAGAATGCCGTATTCAATCTTGTCGCTCTCGCCCAGACCCAGTCTCTGAATCATCGGCTGGATGCGGTCGGAACCGAACAGGCGCATAAGATCATCCTGAAGGGAAATGAAGAACTGGCTGGAGCCCGGATCGCCCTGACGACCCGCGCGGCCGCGCAGCTGGTTATCGATGCGGCGGGATTCGTGGCGTTCGGTGCCGATAATGTGAAGACCGCCCAGCTTAATAACCTCTTCGTGCTCTTTTTCGGTTTCCTTTGAGAACTGCTGATAAAGTTCTTTATAGAGTTTTCTGGCTTCCTTGACTTCGTCCGGGACGTTTTCATTGTGTCCCACGGCTTCCTCGATGATTTCATCTTCATAGCCTTGACGGCGCATCTCATGCTTGGCCATGAATTCGGCGTTGCCGCCCAAAAGAATATCGGTACCGCGTCCTGCCATATTGGTGGAAATCGTGACAGCGCCTTTTTTGCCGGCCTGCGCAACAATCTCCGCCTCGCGCTCATGGAATTTGGCGTTGAGTACTACGTGCTTAACGCCCCTCTTTTCAAGAAGCTTGGATACATATTCGCTTTTTTCAACGGAAACCGTACCGACAAGCACCGGCTGTCCCGTTGCATGGCGTTTTTCCACTTCGTCCGCCACCGCTTCAAACTTGCCCTTTACGGTCGTATAGATCGCATCGTTCAAGTCCTTTCGGATCATCGGGCGGTTTGTGGGAATGGTGACAACGTCGAGCCTGTAGATTCCTCTGAACTCCTCCTCTTCGGTCTTGGCGGTACCCGTCATGCCGGAGATCTTTTTGTACATGCGGAAGTAGTTCTGAAAGGTAATGGTGGCAAGCGTCTTGCTTTCACGCTCGACTTTAACATGTTCCTTAGCTTCGATTGCCTGATGAAGACCGTCGGAATAACGGCGTCCGGTCATAAGTCTGCCTGTGAATTCGTCAACTATGACAACCTGACCGTCCTTGACCACATAGTCAACGTCCTTTTTCATAAGAACATTGGCGCGAAGCGCGGCCAGAATATGGTGATGAAGTTCGGTGTTCTGCGCATCGGTGAGGTTTTCAATATTGAACGCCGCCTCTGCCTTTCGAACGCCTTCTTCGGTCAGAATGATCGTCTTTTCCTTCTCATCGCGGACATAATCCTTGTCCTCGCCCTCTCTCAGACGCGACACAAAGCGATCCGCGAGCGTATAAAGCTCCGTAGATTTTTCGCCTTCGCCGGAAATGATGAGCGGAGTTCGGGCTTCGTCAATCAGAATGGAGTCAACTTCGTCAACGATGGCGAAGTTGAGCGGCCTTTGCACCATGCGCTCCTTCTGAACGACCATGTTGTCTCTTAAATAGTCAAAGCCCAGCTCGTTGTTG
>JAZSFI010000288.1:0-2316 GCA_045532135.1 Clostridia bacterium
GTCGGCTTCCGGAGGGATATCCTTGATGGAAATCCCCTCATGCTTTTCATACCATCGGATGAATTTTTTGATTTTTCCATGATAATGCTCCATCAGCGCGCGGTTGTAAAGGCCGATGGATTCCATCAGAAAAACGGTATACTGCTCCCACGACATGTCATCCGGCTTTGTGGAGCGGATGTTTCCAAGCGCGGAAGTGCGGCAGTAAATGTTTCCGAAATTTACACCGTTTACGCGGTTCAATACCTTTTCCCACGTTTTCGGCTCAAGCGCCTTGAACTGATCGAGCCCGTTTCTCTGATCGTCGCCATAGGGCTGACACAGCCTTTGTTTGTAAATGCTCATGCCGTTTTTGTACATTTTTTCATAGGCCTCGTTCATCATGAGGTCCATTTTCGAAACCGCGCCCCAGATATCCTCCACGCGCCAGTCAATAATGGGGAAGACATTGTATACCTCTTGATCCAAAAACAGCTTCGTTGTCCACGCCTTTCCCTGATATGTCACTTTCCTTTCAGGCGTAGCAAGGGTGTTAAAGCGCGAAAGACTTTCATCTGCGCGGATTCCAACGCAGCATGCGGTTTTCCCTGCACGGGACGTGTGATACCAGAGGGCAAACTCACGGATAAACTCTTCAAACTCCATGCCGTACCTGAAGAATTTCCACGGGCAGGAAGCCATATTGACGGCATCCTCCGGCATCGGGCGAACCCACAAATCCTTTTGGGTCTCGTCCCAGCAAATCCACTTGGGCTGAAGCATGGAAACCGCATTACGAAGCGCCATGGGAAGCGCCACATGATAGAAAACGTCAATGTGCCTGAGCGTTTTAAGCTCGTTTACATGGCGGATGGTATCCGCATACTGCGCTTCAAAATCGATGTACAAAACATCGTATCTGCGCTTCATTTCCTCCGCGACACGTTCTGCCAACTGTACCATAACAGATGAATCCTTTCCGCCGGACACGCAGAAATACACATTGTCAAACTCCGAAAATATGTATCTGATCCTTGATATCGCGGCATCCAGCACATTTTCATCCCTGTAAACCTTGGGCATCGGCCTCCTCCTTTCGCCCCATCAGTAAATCATAAATCTCCTTTATACTTTTTTCCTTTTTCCAAACGCGCCTGACGATCAGCGCGTCAATGGTGTCGGCAGCGACAATATTGATAACGGTGACATTGCCGGCCTGAAAAAAGGCATCCTCCTTGTTCCGCCGTTTTCGAAGGCTCCAATTCTGGCTGTAATAAATCACCGTGCGGAATTTTTTGTTTAAAAGCGCTCTTTTTTCAAGATACAGGCTTTCCACATAAAAGCGCGCCTCCCTGTTTCGCTTAGCCGGTGAATATACGCTTTGTTCTCCGTATACATTTGAAAGCGCCAGCGTGACCGCATCTATCTCAAAATGAAAACGGCACACAATCAGCGTTTGCCCGCTGTCATATTTCGAAAGAATCGCAAGAAGCGCCTGTATGCGCGGATCCTCCAGCGCATTATCATAGAAGCTTTCCGTCTCCAGGGGATAATCACAAACAATCCGCCGTCCGGAAGCTGCCAGATGGCAGGCGCTCAGCATTCTGTAAATGCCCGCCTGCGAGTATTGCGCTTTCTGTTCAAACCGCAGAACAACCCTCCAGTATTCTTCATACGCTTCTTTCGAAAGGCGAAACTGCCACACATATTCGTTTCTCTGCGTTTCCTCTTTCTCTCCACGACCGATGCACGCGCTGTAGGGCGCGACCGCACGGGAAAGATAGTCCGCGTTGATCAGCCGTCCCTTTTTTATGTGGTTAACGTAAAACCCCCAATAGGTCATATATCCCAGAATTCGCGCATCCAGCGCGTACCACTGCGAAAACATGTCCGCCTGATTTCTTTCAAATGGCGCGCCTGCAATCAGCAAGCGATACGGACAGAGCTGCGAAATCATCCAAACGCGGTGCGTGCGAACCGTGTTCACGTTTTTGATATACAGCCCGTCGTCGATAATCAGCATTATGCGCATTTGTTTTGTCATGCGCAAAAGGTCGAAAAAAACATCTGCACTGTGAGAAAGCGACTGAAATGTTGAAATCCGCACATTCTTTTTCATGCCCTTTAAAAGCATATCAAGCGTCTTGTCCACAAGCGCCTGCTCGCTGCTCGAAACAAGCCAGAACGCACCGTCCGCTTTTTTCGCGTCCATCCGGATTTCGAGCAAATGCGCTGCAACGCGCAAAGCCGACATTCGATCATACGCAAACAGCGCTCCGACACGAAGTTTTCTGAGTTTTTCAAACGCCCTTTCTTCTTCCTCAGACAGCGTCCTAC
>JAZSFI010000501.1:0-2285 GCA_045532135.1 Clostridia bacterium
TCTGTCTATTTTGATTTCATAGATGGTAAAACGAGAAGGAAGTTCGCCTGACTTATGCTTGGCTTGCATCGCACCATAGGTGGATTTCGCATACAGAACCATTTCATCAAGCGTGTGTGTCCCAGCAATAATTCTTTTAGAAGCTGATTTTCGCTTGCAACAAAGAATAAAGTTTCTTATCCTCGTTCTAAGGGACATTTTTTTCCTTTTGCTGTTAACAAAAACACCGGTTGGGCCATCCGCTCCGCCAATTATGCCAACAGACTCGGCATTTTGATATTTACCTTTCACTGTATTCACGCCCCATCAACTTTAAGTTTGAATAACTGACTTATTATACAATAAACCGGTATACCATGCAATAAACAGTACAGCCCTCTTTCTTGACTTCCGCTGTTTTCATATGCAATACTGCCGGATCGTGGATGCGAAACACCTATCCTCCATACATATTTGTCCTTTTTCACTTGAAATATGCCCTTGCACGCGTACAATATACAAACTATAATAGTGGTACTACGGTAAATACATATTGTCGCGCCGAGAGGAGGCATTTTCAATGATCCGCCGCGTTCAGACTGAAAACGGCTGGGTGCGCGGCCTGCCTGCCGCCGATCCCAGAATCACGAGCTACAAAGGCATTCCCTTTGCCGATAAACCCATTGGCAAAAACCGCTGGCGTGCGCCGCAGCCCTGTCCCGATTGGGAGGGCGAGCTTTTCTGCGCCGATTTTGCGCCGATCGCCATGCAGGCCAACTGCGCCGGCGATCCGATGAAGGACATTTACGCCCGCGAATGGGCGGTGGACGCAGAGCTTCCCATGAGCGAAGACTGCCTGTACTTAAACATCTGGGCGCCTGCCGACGGCCGGAAAAACATGCCGGTATATGTATGGTATTTCGGCGGCGGTCTGCAGGTTGGAAACACGACCGAAATGGAGTTTGACGGCGAACGCATCGCCCGCCGCGGCATTGTTGTCGTAACCGTCGGGTATCGTTTGAATGCCTTCGGTTTCCTTTGCCATCCCGAAATCACCAAAGAACAGGCCGACGCTCCGGCAAACTTCGGTTTTCTGGATCAGCAGGCGGCGACAAGGTGGGTAAAGCGAAATATCGCTTCTTTCGGCGGCGATCCCGAAAACATCACCATCGGCGGTCAGTCCGCAGGCGGCATGAGCGTCTGCGCGCAGATGACCTGCCCGGAAAACAAGGGTCTTTTCCAAAGAGCCATCGTGCAGTCCGGAACTTTCGCCCGCCCCTACGGCGATCATTTCGGCCTGTTCCCGCGCTCCATGCAGGAATCAGAGCAGCAGGGCGTTCGCTTCTTTGAAGCGCTTGGCGTAAAGACGCTTGAAGAGGCGCGTCAGCTTGACGCGCGCACCATTGAAAACAAATCGCTCGAATGGCCGTGGGGCTGCTGGGGCGAAGCGGTGGACGGCGTGTTCAGCGTGTATCCGAGCGCCGAATGGTATCTTCATCCTGAGCGCGTGATCTGCCCGGTGCTTCTGGGACAAACCTCCACCGAATTTACCGCCGCGCCCGACTGCAAAACGGAGGAAGCGCTCGTAAAACTCGCTGAGGACGTATTCCCGGACAAAAAAGACGAATTCCTCTCGTACTTTTCAAAGCCCCGGACGGAAGAATCCATCTTTACCGAGGGCAACATCCACGCCATCGATTTTGCCATCCGCGCAGCCAGCATAAACAACAGGGAAAACGGCGTCGATCAGCCCTTCTACGCCTATAATTTCGACGCTGACATTCCCGGCTGGGACAATCCCGGAACGTTCCACTCGGTAGACCTTTGGTTCTTCTTTGAAACCCTCGCAAAATGTTGGCGTCCCTTCACCGGCAGGCACTACGACCTCGCCAGAAATATGTGCGACTACTGGTGCAACTTCATAAAAACCGGAAATCCGAACGGACCCGACAGTCAGGGACGCGAACTTCCCCTCTGGCCGCGTCTTAATGAAGACAATCCCGTGCGCATGCTGTTCAAAGATGATTCGCGCCCGGTTAAATGGGCGCTTACCGGCATTGAGAGCTTCCTGATTCGGGAATATCTGAAACGGGCAAGATAAGCAAAGGGGCTGTTGCAGAAATAATCTCGGCGACAGCCCTTAAAATGCTTGTTCCGGCGATTCGTAGGGCGTGGGCTTGCTCCCGCCGAAGAACGTATGTATCATAGGCGGGTTAGAGCCCCCGCCCTACCGATATATAAGAAAATCCAAATAAAAAATGCATTTTGTCAGAAATCCTATAAAGGGGCTAAAGCAGATCATTCAT
>JAZSFI010000189.1:0-1908 GCA_045532135.1 Clostridia bacterium
GATCTTTTTATGGCCGTACTCAATCTCGTTGATCATGAACAATTCGCTGATCAGATTGATCGGAAAAATCTGGCCGTTGTGCGTGTGTCCGGAAAGAAGAAGATCCGCGCCGCTTAATGACGATGCAGCCGTTTCCGCCGGCTGATGGTCGATCAGGAGAATGAATTCCTTTTCGGAATCGGCGTTTTCAAGAAGCGCGCCGATCTCTTTTCTGTCACGGTTTGCGTCATCGCGCCCGACAATTCTGAGCCACTCGTCAATGAGAACGCTTTCATCCGTCAAAACCGTCACGCCCGAAAGCGCAAACGCCGTCTCCATCTCAAGGCGCGTAATGTTTCCGCCATATCGGGATGCATCGTGATTTCCGAACACGAAATATACGCCCTTGGGCGCGCGGACGGCTTTCATGCCCTCAGCAAAGCGCAAAAACATCTCCTTGTCCGTTCGCTCATCCACAATGTCGCCCGCTAGCACGACAATGTCCGCGCCTTCGTCAATCACATTTAAGATTACCGCAAGCAGCTTCTCATCGTCCATCGCCGTGCCCAGATGCGAATCCGAAACAAGACCGATTTTCATTTTGTCCGGCACGTTTGCGTTTATAAGTTCGTATTCGGTCCGCCTGACAACATGAATGTTGACAAGGCCGTACGCCGTATAAACCGCCGCGACGAAAAGCGCAAGGCCGCGCCTTTTCCATTTTTTATAAAACGCATGCGGGTTTCCCTTTCCAAACAATCTCAGAAAAAGTCCGATCAAATCCATGCCGATGAGCGCTGCCGAAAAATTCAGTATTGCCATTCCGGTCGTGGTAAAAATATCCCGCATCAAATATGCAGCCAGGCCGCCCAAAACAAGCCCGGCCAATGCGCCAAGCCATTTCTTCCTATTAAAACAGCTCAGAAAAAGAACATGCAAAAACACATTTACGCCCGTTAAGCAGGCAATCACTTTTGAAAATACCGAAAACAAATGAACCATTTACGCCTTCCCTTCTTCAAGCGCCTTTAAAAGACCCGTGCATCCGGCAAAAATGTCGTCGTACGCCCTTTCGAATTTGCCCGTGTACCACGGATCCGATACCTCGCCAGGCGTGTCCGTGTAATCCATAAGCATGCGAAGCTTCTTTTTAGGATCTCCCTTCGTCATTCTGTTAAGATCCCACATGTTCTCGTCGTCCATACCCACAATAAGATCAAATTCCTCATAATCTCGATTCGACATCTGCGCAGCCGCATGCGCCCCGATCCTGACCCCGCGCCTGAAAAGCTCCCTCTTCGCCGCAGGATAAATCCCGTTTCCGATCTCCTCCTGCGTAGTGGCTCTCGAATCACATTCATATTTATAGGAAAGATCATTCTCCTCAACAAGCTTCTTAAACACAAATTCCGCCATGGGCGATCGGCAAATATTGCCGTGGCAGACGAACAGGATTTTTTTCATGGTATTATCAACTCCATTAGTATTATTTAGCGCGTTTTTTAGTCACCGTAAGCATTATTCCCATTGAGCAAAAACGTATCTTTTTGACTCTCCGAGTTGTAAAAAAGTTGTACGGCGCTGTGCTTATGGTGCAGTTTACAACTCGGATTTTGCTGCTTTCAGTACATCATCCTGAACGTCGTCAAATGAAACATGCGTATAGATATTTAGTGTTATACCGATGTCCGCATGCCCCATGAGATACTGAAGTGTCTTCGGATTCAAACCGCTTTTCGCCATGTTCGAACAAAACGTATGCCTGCAAACGTGGGGCGAGATATTGGGAAGAGGGTTCTTGTAAATGCTGTTATACTTCATCACAATATGTTTGAAGTAATGCTCCCAGTGCAGAGCTACAGTTGGCTTATTGTTCATATCAAGAAAAAGAAAGCCTGTGCAGCCGTCGATCATGGGTTCGACACGAAT
>JAZSFI010000158.1:0-4169 GCA_045532135.1 Clostridia bacterium
GGGCTTTGTATTGCTGCAATGGTATACGGCTTTGGCGGAGGCATCATTGAAGTATGCGTAAGCCCCATTGTCGAATCGCTTCCGGGCGATGAAAAGGCGCGCATGATGAGCCTTGCGCATTCCTTTTACTGCTGGGGACAGATGGCAACGGTTGCTGTTACAACGATTGTGATTTGGCTGATCGGACGCGCGGTTTGGCGCGTTATTCCCTTGGCATGGGCGCTGATTCCGATATTCAACGTCTTTTTTCTCTTGAAAGTTCCGATGCAGCCTTCGATTCCCGAGGAGAAGAGAACGCCCATCAGGGAATTGTTTAAAAACCGCGTTTTTATCATCGGTATGCTCATGATGATTGCTTCCGGATCCAGCGAACTTTCCATGTCCCAATGGGCAAGCTTGTTTGTGGAAGAATCGCTGGGCGTTTCAAAGATAATGGGCGATCTTCTGGGGCCGTGTCTTTTCGCATTCACGATGGCGCTTACAAGAATGTTCTTCGGAATCTACGGCGAAAGGATTTCGCTTGAAAAAGCGCTTCTTCTTTCAAGCGTCATGTGCGTAATCTGTTATCTCGTGGCGGTGTTTTTTCCGCCCCTTACGCTTGTCGGATGCGCACTGTCAGGTGCAACCGTTGCCATTATGTGGCCGGGTACGCTGTCTACGGGCGCAAAACGCTTTCCGCTTGCAGGCACCGCGCTTTTTGGCCTCTATGCCATTTGCGGCGATATCGGTTGTTCCGCAGGACCATGGATTGCCGGAATCGTTTCCGATCTCGTAAACGGAAGCGAAAGCCTTGTCTCCTTTGGCGTGTCCCTCGGTTGGAGCGAACCTTCCGTCGGACTTCGAACAGGTCTTTTTGTAAGCACGCTGTTTCCGGCAATGCTGGTAGTGTGTTCGATTATACTGATCCGCGATCGGAAAAAGACGGGAAAGGGATTATAATAGAAAAAGGAAATGAGCGTGCAGCCGTTGACCGCACGCGCATTTTTGCGTTTATAAAGTTGTTCTTCAATCAGCTTCTGGACATCGCATCCATCATCTTGGTTCCGATGGGAGTCATTTCTTCAAATCTTGCTTCGGGACCGGAAAAATTCATACAGTAGATGCGTCTGTTGTAGGTAGCCATGATGACAAAGCCCTTGATCTTTACGCCGTAATCATCGACGTAGGAATATGTGCTGTGATAGCCCTTGAATTTGACGAGATAATAATCTCTTGAGATTTTTCCGTCGGTTTCAAAGTCGGTATAGACGGTCTTCATGTGATCGAGGAATTCTCTCAGCTCATCGCGCATCCTGCCTGAGTCCATATCGCGGCTCACCTTTTTGTTTGTGAAGCTCACGCGAAACCCGGTTTCTCCTGCTGGTACGGGCTCGTAATAGGTGACGTAGCGGTCGCCCTCTTCGCCGATTTGCCAATGAGTCGGCACCATGTAGTTGATGCCGCGGTTGGGATTGCTTTTCCAGATCATGACATAGTTTTCAGGCTCGACGCGCGGAAAAGGCGTTGCCGTGGGAACCGGCGTCGGGCTGGGCGTGGGCGTTGCGTTCGCAATCGGAACATCCTGATTTGTGTTGTTTTCAGAGGACTTTACTTCATCGTCTCCGCAAGCGGTCAGGATGAGGGAAAGCAAAATAAAAAGCATGAGGGCGAACAATTTTTTTATGGTTTTCCGATCGGTGGAAAAGGTGTTTTTCATTTCTTCGTGTCTCCGTTTAATGCAATCTGTTCATTCAGTAAATCAATGTCGCCGCATCCGAGGGTTACGACAACGTCGCCCGCTTCCCAGTTTTCACGCAGGAATTTTTCCGCGTCGTTAAAGGTAGGAGTGAGGAAAGCGTTTAAACCCTTTTTGCGCATTGCGTCTACGAGCATGCCTGAATTGATATCGCCCGGATCCTTTTCGCGCGCAGCGCAGATATCGGTTACGAGAATTACGTCGGCATCGTCAAAGCACTCGGTAAAGCCGTTAAACAGCGCTTTGGTTCTGGAGTACGTGTGCGGCTGCAGGACGGCGTAGAGCTTTTTTTTGGCCTTGACGCGGGCAACCTTCATGGCGTTCAGGGTTTCCGTGGGATTGTGGGCATAATCCTGATAGACGTATGCGCCGTCAGTAATGCTGGTTAATTCGAATCTTCTGTGCGCGCCTTTATATGCGCCAAGCGCTTCGGCGACTCTGTGCATCGGAAGATCGAAGAAGCTTGCAACGGCGATGACGGCGAGGGAATTTAAAACATTGTGTTCGCCCGGAACCGACAATTCAACTTCGCAAAGCGGATGACCGAAAAGGGTGGCGGTGTAAAACGCGCATCCGTCGTCATCATACGTGATATTTTCGGCCCTTAATTCATTGTGCGGCGCAAGACCGTAGGTGCGGGTTTTGCAGGAGAGCTTTTCAAGCACGTTTCTTACGCGCTTTTCATCGCCGCAGCCGACGGTGAGACCGGAATCGGGAACAAGACGCGCAAATTCCAAAAACGTGTTTTCGATATCATCGATATCCTTATAGCAGTCCAGATGATCTTCGTCAATGTTCAAAATGACAGAAACGGTGGGGAAGAAGCGAAGGAAGCTTTTGTTGAATTCACAAGCCTCCACGATAAAAGAATCTCCCCTGCCCAGTCGCGTAGAGCCGCCGATGAAATCAAGTTCGCCGCCGATATGTATGGACGGATCTTCTCCGCACATGACAAACGTTTCAGCCATCATGGAGGTGGTGGTCGTTTTTCCGTGGGTGCCGGAAATCGCGATGGATTCGCTGAAGCGCTTCATGATCTGACCGATCAGGTCGCATCTTTCAAGCTGGGGAATGCCATGAGCAAAAGCATACTTTCTCTCGGGATTTTCATTGGAGATAGCCGCGCTGTAAACAAGAAGAGAGGCGCCCTTTACGTTTTCGCCGTTGTGTCCGATAAAAACCTCAATGCCGTCTTCCATCAGGTGATCGGTCTTGTGGTTCTTTGTTCTGTCGGAACCCGCAACTTCGTAGCCGAGCCATTTCATCATTCTGGCAAGTCCGCTCATAGAGCAGCCGCCGATACCGACAAAAAATACGCGTTTATTTACAAAATCGTTGATTGAAACCTGCACTTATTTCAGCCCCTTTCTCAGGCATTTTATATTATACTCCTATTTTCACGAAAGAGCAACTGCATTTATGTTTACGCTGCATTCGTTCTGCCCCTTTTTATGGGTTAAATGTTCGTTTCTGTTCTGATAATCTTTTCGTTTATTCACAAAAACTACAAATTTCTGCATTATAATAGAATCAAGAACACGAACGTTCGGATTTGGAGAGATTTACCGATGGATCGAGTGAAAAGAAGCGATCGCCTGAGCGCGATTACCCATCTGCTTATGCAGAATCCCAACCGGATTCATACCTTCAGCGAATTTTGCGAACTTTTTGGTTCTGCGAAGTCTACCATCAGCGAAGACATCAATTTGATCGCGGATTCGTTAAGCCGCTTTGATCTTGGAACGGTGTATACGATTTCGGGCGCGGCAGGCGGTGTGATCTATCGTCCAAGCATTTCCATTGAAAAAGTACGCGAAACGCTTGAAAGCCTTTCGAAAACGCTTTGTGAGCCCGATCGCGTTTTACCCGGCGGATTTTTGTATACCTCTGACATCACGAGTGATCCTGGAATTACGGAGACTCTGGGACGCATTTTCGCCATGCGCTTTTGGCAGCTGTCCCCGTCTTTTGTTCTGACGATGGAAACCAAGGGCATACCGCTTGCGCTCATGACTGCGCGCGCGCTCAACATTCCTCTTGTCGTAGCAAGACGCGATTCCAAGGCATACGAAGGAAGCGCAGTAAAGATCAGCTATATTTCAGGAGAAGGGCAGCGCATTGAAACCATGGCTTTGTCTCGCCGCGCCGTTAAAGAAGGGCAGCGCGCGCTGATCATCGATGATTTCATGAAAGGCGGCGGAACGCTTCAGGGTATGGTTGACATGATGGCTGAATTCAATGCGACGGTTGTCGGAATCGGCGTTATGATTGCGACCGCGCAGCCAGTTGAAAAAAGGTGCAAGAACGTAAAAACGCTTTTGTCGCTCGATTTCATGGATGCTTCTGTGGGACAATGTGTGGTTACGCCCTCTGAAGAATTCATAAATGCGCTTACCTAAAGTCGGATCGTAGCCATGTCGTTCTGTGACCCAAG
>JAZSFI010000091.1:0-3373 GCA_045532135.1 Clostridia bacterium
GCAAGTGCAAGGAATTTCTCAAGGGTTCCGACGTGCTTGTCGGCGCAGCCATTGGCTTCTGTCTCGGCCAGACTACCATTGCCGACAAGGTTTTTGAAACCCGTCAGGCGATTTTAAACGGCGCGGATGAAATTGATTATGTAATCAACATCGGCGAATTAAAGAGCGGAAATCACGCCTACATCGAAAAGGAAATGCGCTCCATTGTGGATGTGTGCCGCGAATACAACCGCACGATCAAGGTCATTTTTGAAAACTGCTATCTGACCGAGGATGAGAAAAAGAAGATGTGCGAAATCGCACTCAAAGTCAAGCCCGACTTTATCAAAACCTCCACCGGATTTGGAACAGGCGGCGCGACGCTTGAGGACGTTCGACTGATGAAATCGATGGTCGGCAGCGAAATCAATGTAAAGGCTGCAGGCGGTATCCGCACGATTGAGGATGCAAAAGCCATGCTGGCTGCGGGCGCAACGCGCCTGGGTACCAGCGCAGGCTGTGCGATTGTGGATGCGATCAAGAACGAGGGCGGATTTATCGAGTTTTAATCGGCGAAATATGTGAAAATCAAATTCATAAAATCACAGGGACCTGATGCGCAATAAAAATGCGAATCAGGTCCCTGAAATTTGAAAGAGTATACACTTATTGATATCTTCCCATATACCATCCGGTCACGCCGTTTTTCTTGGCATACAGGCCGCGGGCGGTTTCTGTGATGACGCAAAGCGTGTCTCCGGGCGAAACAGGCAGGCGGTAATCGGTAATTTCGCTTGCGCGCCATACGCCGCACGTCTGATAAAGCCCTTTAGCGGGCACGGTCATGATTCTGCCGTGATGGAGGACTTTTGCGGTATCACCGTTTATTTCAAGCACGCTTACTTCGTCGTCGCCCCAGCGGATATAGCCAAAGCTGTCGGATTCAGCCTGAAAATCAAGCGCTTTAACAGTGGGAAGGCCGTCCCATGTGAGAAGATCATATTCTTTGGACGTGCAGGAGGGGAAGATCAGAAGATTGATCTGGCCTTCTTTTTTTACGCCGCAGCCGCCGTCGATGCAGAGGATATTCTGTTTTTTCTCAAACACGGGAAGAGCGCAGGGGAATGTGGGGGAATACAGCGTGACCGGCCAATGACCGACGACGACGGTTTTCTGAAAGGAGAGTCCGGATGAAAGAAAACGATCCCACTTTAAAAATATGTGCCGCTCCTGCGTTTTAAGTTCGTCCAGATTTTCATGGGGAATACCGCCGTGGACAAAAATCATTTCGTTTGTGTCCAGAATCGCGGGACAATTTTCAAGGAAGGAAAGCTCGGAATGAAAATGCTGTCTCAGAAGCGGAAAAACAGCCTTTGCATCCAATTCCGGCGTCAATGGAATGCTGAGTTCCGAAAGCATCTCCGCTAAAAAGCTGGAAGGCCACCATTTGCGCGCGGCAATGGAGAAATCAATAAGATCGCGCTGCTCCTTTTCGTTTTCCGTCATCACGCCCCAGAGCCGCCAGTAATCAACATTGCCCATGAGCGTATGGACGGTGTAGGTTTTGCAAAGGCGCATGATTTCCCGCAAAAGTCCGAGACTGTCCGGACCTTTTTCAAGAATGTCGCCGACGATGACAAGAATATCGTTCTTTGTAAAATTCGCCTGCGAAAGAAGCGACATAAAGCCCTCCTTGTGCGCATGCGGATCGGAAAGCACAAGAAGCCGTCTGTCGCAGGGAAAGGTGATCTTTTGAATAACTGTATCCATTTCTTGCCTCCGCGTCATTTTTGCTCATTATAATATAAAAATGACGTTTGATCAATCGCGGTTTCTCAACGACAAGCAATTTTTCCGGATTCACAAAACAGAAACATTTTAAAGACAAAACGCAAATACGGATCGGTTAGGATATGTATTGTTCAAGATCAAAAGCAATTCATGAATCGGAGGAATGGAAAATGACCAAGAAAAACTTTTTTATGCTGATTCTGACCGCAGCGGGCGGCCTTCTGTTTGCCCTTGGCATGTGCATGTGCCTTTTGCCTGAATGGAATGCGTTTGTACCGGGCGCTGTCATGACTGCGTTAGGCCTGATTGCTCTTTTGGCGATCGCGTGTGTGCGCTGGGTAATGGCGGGCAAAAAGAAAATGCATGTGAACTGGAATATGGTTGGAAAAATCGCGTATGCGGTTGCGGCCGTACTGGTTCTCGGCTGCGGCATGGCGATGATCATGGCGTTTGAAGGAATGATGGTTCCCGGTCTTATCATCGGTATCATTGGAATCCTTCTTATGCTTGGTGCAATTCCTGTGTTCAAAGGATGGAAATAAGGCATTATAAGAACAAAAACAGCCTCCGTATGCGGAGGCTGTCAGTTTGTCAAAGAAGCGACTTTGCGCAACGGCAAAGTGGCTTCAAACATAGAGGAAAAGAAGAAAAAGAGAGAACGCCTCCAATTATGGATGGCGAATTTTTTGAGATTAAACGCAGCGAATTTGAGCTTGACCCATGCAGTAACAGCAGTCAGCCCTCGATATGGAGTATAACGCATAGCGTGTTTTTCTTTGGCATCAGCGAAAACGCGTTCAATGGTTTGGGAGCGTAATGCGTAGGTTTCCTTGCCCAGCGGCGAATGCCGGATATCCTCTGCCTGTTCAATGTAATCTTGCCAGATATGCCGGGTAACGGTTTTTACGCATTGCTGATTTTGGGTGCACTGTTCTCTTACCGGACAGTTTTGGCAAATATAGCTTTTGCTTTTGTACTCCCGGTATCCTTCGCGATTTGTTGTTGAATAGCTCAACACATGGTTCTGGGGACACAAAATGCAGTCGTAGTATTCATCATAGACGTATTCATACCATGGCAGATTACCTTCCTTCGTCATCGGACGTTTGTACGGCAGAGATGGCACCCGTCCGCTGTCAATGATCTGCTTGCAGATCCACGGCGTTTTATAACCTGCGTCTGCTGTTACGACCTCGATTTCGGGATAATGCTCCGTCGCTCTTTCAAACACTGTATCAAATGCTACGCTATCATGTACGTTCCCTGGCGTTACCTCTACTTCCAGCACATATCCGTGCTTTTCACACATCGTGTGTGCTTCGTAGGCAAAGCATTTCCTGTGTTCGCCTTTGTGAAATACTCCGCTCTCAGGATCGGTTGTGGATTCAATGATCGTTTTCTCTTCCTGTCCTTTCGGACTATCGTCGTCATCGTCTTTGTGAAGCGGTTTCTTGTTATGTGCAGCACGGTCTGCATTGATTTCTTCCAGCAGCTGTTCCTGATATACTTTCGCAGCTTTCGGAATGGATTTCTTCACATGCTTCTTCAGATTCGCATTCGCTTTAATGTGTGTTCCATCTACGAACACTACTTCAGGTGACAG
>JAZSFI010000347.1:0-12259 GCA_045532135.1 Clostridia bacterium
TAAAGCCTTTCGGTCATTCGTTTGAAAAATGTCTGAGCGCGCTTTCCTACCTGAAGACGAGTCCAAACGATGTGAGCGGGCTGAAAGGCATGAAATATCAGGGCGAAATTCGGCTGATTTCGCAAAACGCTGAAATTGCGCGCGAAACGGGCGAAATTCTGTTTTCTGAAAACGGCGTTTCGGGCATCGCAGCCATGCAGCTGTCGCTTTACGCAGCGGAGCCTTTATCAAAGGGAAAAAAGCTGTCTGTTTGCATGTCGCCGCTTCCCATGAAGAAGGAGCAGGCGGTTCTGTTCATTGAAAAAAGGAAGAATCTGTTTCCCGAAAGAACGCTCGAGGAGTTTTTAACCGGCGCAGTCGTAAAAAGAATCGCGCAGGCGGCGTTTAAGCGGGCAAATGTTCTGCCGCTTTCAAGGCGCGCATCCACGCTTTCGCGCGCTGAAATCGAAAAAATCGCCGGGGAACTTACCGAATGGATCTGCCCGGTCACGGGAATTGGCGGTTTTGACGTGTGTCAGGTCATGCTGGGCGGCGCAAAGGCATCGGAATTTGATGAAAAAACCATGGAATCGAAGCTTGCGGCCGGCTTGTATGCAGCCGGCGAGCTTTTGGACGTCACCGGCCCTTGCGGAGGATATAACCTGACGTGGGCGTGGGCCAGCGGCGTACTTGCGGGAAGGAGTGCGGCGGAAAGCTTATGATTCGACTTACCAATGTGAAAATCACCTTGAATGAAGCGCTCAGACCGCTTGAAATCGTCGCAGCGCGTGCGCTGGGCGTTAAGGAAAACGAAATCCTTTCCGTAAAACTTTTAAAGAAAAGCGTGGACGCGCGTGACAAAAGCGACGTCCATTTTGTGTGCGCCCTTGAAGTGGACGTCAGGAAAATGCCGAAAAAGCTTCCGAAAAACGCGACGGTATCCGATGAGGAAGTGGTCTGGAGCGTCCGCCCCGATGAAAATCCTCCCGCTGAACGCCCCGTGGTCGTAGGGCTCGGCCCGTGCGGGCTGTTTGCCGCGCTGACGCTTGCCAAACGCGGCTTAAAGCCCATCGTTTTGGAGCGCGGGCAGGATGTGGAGGCGCGCAAAAAAGCGGTTGATGCGTTTTTTGACGGAGGCGCGTTTTCGCCCGTCAGCAATATCCAGTTCGGCGAAGGCGGCGCGGGCGCATTTTCGGACGGAAAACTCAATACGGGAATCAAGGACGTCCGGTGCAGATATGTTTTGAACGAACTTTATAAAGCCGGCGCGCCGGAGGAGATTTTATACGAAGCCAAGCCGCACATCGGAACCGACAGGCTTCCGGGCGTTGTCAAAAACATCCGCCTTGAAATTGAGCGGCTGGGCGGTGATGTGCGCTTTGAAACGCGGCTTTCCGGAATCATCGTCGAAGGCGGACGCGTGACGGCGGTAAAAACCGAAAACAAGGCGGGAGAAACGGAGATCGTTGCCACCTGCGGCGTAATTCTTGCGATCGGACACAGCGCAAGGGATACGTTTGAAATGCTGCTTTCGATCGGCGCGCCCATGGAGAGAAAGCCGTTCTCCATCGGCGCGCGCATCGAACACAGCCAAAAATGGCTCAATCAGGCGCAGTACGGAAGCGCAAGCACGCATCCGGCGCTGGGCGCGGCCGATTACAAGCTGAACGCGCATTTGTCTTCCGGCCGCGGCGCGTATACGTTTTGCATGTGCCCGGGCGGTTACGTCGTGGCTTCTTCCAGCGAGGAGGGCGGCGTGGTGTCAAACGGCATGAGCCCCTATGCAAGAGACGGCGAAAACTGCAACAGCGCTTTGCTGATCGACGTGCGCACGGACGATTTTCCTGAAGAGGACGGCGTGCTTGCGGGCGTGAAATTTCAAAGAGAATGGGAACAGAAGGCGTTCAGGCTCGGCGGAAGCAATTATTTTGCGCCCGCGCAGCTGTCGGGTGATTTTCTGAAGGGACGCGCTTCGACAGGACCGAAAAGCGTTCTGCCTACCTATCGCCCCGGCGTTACATGGACGAATCTCAGTAAATGCCTTCCGGAATTCGCATGCGAGGGCATGAAGGAGGCCATCATGGCTTTCGACAAGAAAATTAAGGGCTTTGCGCATCCGGACGCGGTGCTTACGGGCGTTGAAACCCGCTCGTCCTCGCCCGTTCGTATTTTGAGGGATGCGTCTTCCATGCAGTCTCAAATTTCCGGCCTCTATCCTGCGGGCGAGGGCGCCGGCTATGCGGGCGGCATCCTGTCCGCTGCGGTGGACGGAATCCGTGTGGGCGAAAGCTTTTTACGGGAGGAAAAATGATCGAAATTATCAACAAAAATCCGGGCGTAACCGCGCTGATTACCGTTTTGATTGCTTTTTCTGCGCTTTTTGCGGCGGTGTATTTTTTAAACAGGCGGCAGATCCGAAAAACCGCGCAGATGCTCAGACGGCTGGATGATCGCGTGATGAACGCAAACGGGCGCATCCGCGCATCCGTCAAAACGATTTCGGATACCATGGGCATGGCTGCGGAAAACCTAACAAATGTTTCCCAGAATATGGAAATCCGTCAGGAGCGGATGCGGCGGGATCTTTCCGAGAGTATTGAGAGCATGCGCGAAATGAGCGACCGGAAACTGGACGACATGCGCGCGTCTTTGGATATGAGCCTTCAGAAGACGCTCGAAACCCGGCTGGGCGAATCGTTTCGCATTGTGAGCGGCCAGCTCGAAAACGTGTATCGCGGAATCGGCGAAATGAAAACGATCGCCGAGGGCGTGGGGGATTTGAAAAAGGTTTTGACCGGCGTAAAAACGAGAGGCGTCTGGGGCGAAGTCAGATTACGGACGCTTTTTGAAGACACGCTTTTAAAAACCCAGTATGAGGAAAATGTCTGCGTCCGGCCGGGCTCAGGCGAGAGAGTCGAATTTGCTGTGCGCCTGCCCGGAAAAACGGCGGGCGAAGTACTTTTGCCGGTGGACAGCAAGTTTCCCGTGGAGGATTACGAAAGGCTGATTCAAGCCAATGAATCCGGCGACAAAAAAGCGATTGAAAAATGCGCGCGCGCGTTTGAAACGGCGATTGTCGAGGAGGCGAGGAAAATTTCCTCCAAATACATATGTGTTCCCCATACGACCGATTTTGCCGTGATGTTTTTGCCTGCAGAGAGTCTGTACGGCGAAGTTCTGATCCGCCGCGGGCTCATTGATCGGATGCAAAGGGAGTTTCATGTGCTGCCCGTCGGTCCTTCGACGTTTCAGGCGCTTTTAAACTGCCTGCAGATGGGCTTTCAGACGGTTCAGATGGAAAAAAGATCCTCTGAAATTCTCAAAATGCTGATGGGCGTGAAACGGGAGTTTGCGCTGTT
This sequence comes from Clostridia bacterium, assembly GCA_045532135.1. Lineage (GTDB taxonomy): Bacteria > Bacillota > Clostridia > Christensenellales > Aristaeellaceae > SFHK01. The sequence continues at coordinate 3,339 of JAZSFI010000347.1, forward strand.
TGGCGAAACGCTCAATAAAGCCAGAACGCGCCTTGAGCAAGCGGCGGGCGACCTTGACAGCGTGGGCGTGAGAACCCGCGCAATGAACAGAAAGCTTTCGGAACTGGAAGGCGAAAGCGATGCTGTGGAGGATTTAGACGAAAAAGTGCGTTTTTGAGCCAAATCAGACGTTTTTCGCCGGTGTGGTAAAAATATTTTTGTAAACTTTTGAAAATCGCTTGACAATGGGGGCGGACTGCGCTATAATATCTCTCGTCGGTCGGGCACGTTGTGCTCGGTTGACACGTTGGCGAATGGTGTAACGGTAACACTAACGACTCTGACTCGTTCATTCTAGGTTCGAATCCTAGTTCGCCAGCCACTTTGCCTCCATGGTCAAGCGGTCAAGACGTCGCCCTCTCACGGCGAAAACTGGGGTTCGAGTCCCCATGGAGGTGCTGCTCTCAAGTTGAAGCTTGAGGGTTTTTTGTTTTTTGGGGAAAGTCAAAGTCGTCACAATGTGCGCAAAGTTCGGTAAAATCAGGAACGAAGGCGACGGGAAATCCGTCTTAAAGAAAAGCATACAAAGGAGACGAATTCTAATGAAGCGTTTATTTGCGTGTCTCATGGTGGCAACTCTGATGTTTTCGTGTTTTTCCGCGCTTTCCGAGAGCGTTCCTTATCTGTTTTCGCTTGATAAGGGCACGCCGATTTATAAAGGGCCGGGCGAAGCGTTCGGATTTTCTCAGAATGTGCGTGTGAAAGGCGTTTATACAATTGTCGAGGATCTGATTGGCGACGACCATTTTCTCTGGGGAAGGCTCAAGTCCGGCGCAGGCTGGGTGCGGCTTTCGGATGCGCCCATCGAATATGAAAGGCGGGAGGTGCCCTATACCACGCAGATTCCCGCATGGGTGTCTCTGTTCGACGGCCCGGGTTATGATTTTTCGTATTTGGGGCTTGTCGGCATGGACGGCGTATATACGATTGTCGAACAATGGCCGGACGAAGAAGGGCATATCTGGGGAAAACTCAAGTCCGGCGCAGGATGGATTGATTGCACGGATATGGAATTCATGTCAGACCGCCCCGTGATCATTTCATTTTTGGACGATGCGCTGCTTAAAAGCGGAGAATTTGTCTTCTGTCAGGCGGAAGCAAGCGAATATTCCACCAAAATTGCCGTGCGCGCTGCGAAACCGATTCAGAACGTGCGCTTCAGATCCCTTACCCTCGGCGAGGAATTCTGGGAGACGGACAGAATTCTGTACTGCGAAGATTTCATGGACGCGCTTATGCCGCTGGTGATCGAAGTCACCTTCTGGGGAGACATGACCACGTTCGGCTTCGATTTCACAGACGAATACGGGCTTGACCATCAGTACTATATTTCCATAAGCGGAAGAAACGGCACGCTGAGCGTTTGGGAGCAGATAGAATAAAAAGACGGATTTTTTGCGCGCATCATGCTTTTTCTGTTGCTTTTAATCTCTGTTTTATGTATATTGTTGCTATCAATCCATTTTGGAGGTGTCCGTCATGAGTCAGTACGACATTGCCGCCTATATCTGGCCTGCTTACACGGGCGACGAAAAGCGGTCGCGCATTTTCTGGCCGGAGGGGATGGGCGAGTGGCAGTCGGTGAAAAGCGCGGTCAAAAAGCATCCTGCGCACACTTGGCCGAGGCGGCCTTTGTGGGGCTATCCCAACGAGGCCGATCCGTATGTGATGGAGGGTCAGATCCGGTGCGCGCTTGATCACGGCGTGAACGTGTTTATTTACGACTGGTACTGGTATGATCGACGTCCCTTTTTGGAGAATTGCCTGAACGATGGCTTTCTCAAAGCGCCTTCTAATAAGGATATGAAATTCTATCTCATGTGGGCAAACCACGACGCGGGGCAGCTTTGGGACAAGCGCAATTCCGACGATATGGAAACGGTTGTGTGGCTCGGAAGTCAGAACGAAGAGGAATTCAAAATACTGGCTTCGCGCGTGATCAAAAAATACTTTGTTCTGGACAATTACTATAAAATCGACGGAAAACCCGTTTTCATGATTTACGACGTTCCGAATTTTGTCAAGGGTTTGGGTGGCGTAGAAAAGGCAAAAGCGGCGCTTGACTGGTTCAGAGGTGAAGCGGTTGAAAACGGACTCAAAGGCATTCATTTGCAGTTTGCACTCTGGAGTCCTGCCGTCACGAACATCACAGGCGTGGACGGCGGAAAAGATGTGCCGGCGGAGGAGTTTTCCACTGCGCTCGGTTTTGACAGCCTGACGCATTACCAGTTTGTGCACTTCGTGGACGTAAACCGCGATTACATGGAGATCCTGCCCGATGTCAAAAAGGAATGGGAAAAGATTGATCAGAAATTCGACATCCCGTATTTTGCGCACATTTCGGTCGGCTGGGACAATAACCCGAGGTTCAATACCTATGTTCAGCCGGAGATGAAAAACACCGCGCCCGAAAATATCGAAAAGGGATTTGAGATGGCGAAACAATACGCCGACAGCCATCCGGATCAAAAGAAACTCATCACGGTCAACAGCTGGAACGAGTGGACGGAAACCAGTTATTTGCAGCCGGACAACGTGAATGGATACGGATATCTTGAGGCAATCAGACGCGTATTCAAGGATAAATAAATCAAAACCGGTCGGGAAGAATTTTCCCTGACCGGTTTTGATTTGCATATATCGGAAATCGAATGCTTTATTTGGCTCGGCTGTGAATGCGGAATGCCGGGTTCTGCTTTTATTTTCGGTAACATGAGCAATGCAATTTGTCACAACAAAACCGTTTTGTTTAACGGGATTCGGTTGACGAAAGGGGTGGTTATTGAGTAAAATGAGGAGAAGTTTTTGAAAGAAGGTACAAAATGAATACGGACAGAGATGTATTGGGCTCAGCGCCGGTTGGAAAGCTGCTGTTAAAATTGTCGCTTCCCACCGTGCTTGCGCAGATTATCAACATGCTGTACAGCATTGTAGACCGAATTTTTATCGGACACATTCCCGAAATCGGCGCATCCGCCTTGACGGGCGTGGGCGTTTGCACACCGGTTCTCATGCTGGTGTCGGCGTTTTCCGCGCTGGTTGGATCGGGCGGCGCGCCCCGCGCGTCCATATATATGGGAAAAGGCGATAAAGACACGGCGGAAAAAATTTTGGGCAACTGCTTTTCGGCGATGATCGGCATCTCCATTGTCTTGACCGCGGCGCTTATTCTCTTTGGGCGCGATCTTCTGATGATGTTCGGCGCAAGCGTCAATACCATCGGATATGCCGTTGACTATATGAACATGTATGCGATGGGCACGCTGTTTGTGCAATTAACGCTCGGCATGAACGCGTTTATCACCGCGCAGGGCTTTTCCGAAATCAGCATGGCGACGGTAATGATCGGCGCGCTTTTGAACATCGCGCTGGATCCTTTGTTTATTTACGTTTTCGATATGGGCGTGCGCGGCGCGGCGCTTGCAACGGTGATTTCGCAGGCAGCATCGTGCGCGTGGTGTTTATGCTTTCTGTTCGGCAAGAAAACCCATCTTCGAATCCGCACGAGGAATCTGAGAATCAATATAAAAATTCTTTTTCCCTGTTTTGCGCTGGGACTGGCTACGTTCATCATGCAGGGCAGCGAAAGCGTAATTGCCGTATGCTTTAACGCCTCCCTTCAGAAATACGGCGGAGACGCGGCCGTCGGCGCGATGACCATATGCACAAGCGCGATGCTGTTTGTGATGCTGCCCTTAACCGGCATCGGACAGGGCGCGCAGCCAATTTTGGGCTATAATTTCGGCGCGAAAAACAAAGACAGAATGCTTAATTGCTTTAAGCTTCTTTTGATAACGTGTTTGACGTATTCCGTTGCGCTTTGGGCGGTACTTATGATTTTCCCCGAGACGGTTGCGGGCATCTTCGCAAACGACGCATCCCTTGTTGGCTATGCGGGCAAGGCTGTTCGGATTTACTGTGCAGGTCTTTTGGGTATGGGCATTCAGATTGCCTGTCAGATGACATTTGTCTCCATCGGAAATGCGCCGTGTTCGATTATCGTTGCGGTGTTCAGAAAATTCGTTCTTTTGCTTCCGCTCATATACATTCTTCCGAACATCGTTTCGGATAAGGTCACGGGCGTATATCTGGCTGAGCCTGTGGCAGACGTGATTGCGGTTGCTTTTACTGCAGTTTTGTTTGTGTTTCAGTTTAAAAAAGCGCTTCAGAAATTGGAAGGTTAGAACGCGCAAAACCCGCCTTACGGGCGGGTTTTGTGCGTTTACAGCTTGTCCGTGATGGATTTAAGGACGTCTTCAATGTCCTTTTTAAGATTTTCGATGCCTTCCCCGGCGCGCAGGCGGTCGGAGAGGGCATAGGTTTTGGTGACGGCGGATTCGTCGGCGGTTACGGTTACGGTCTGAATGCGCGGATCGGCCTTTTTGATTTCATTTGAAATCATTTCGCGGATGCGGTCGGTCAGTTCGCCTTTATAGGCGGGATTGAACTTGACGGCGACCAGCGCAGTATCGCTGTTTACGATGACGCGCGCCTGACTGATTTCGGAAATCTTTGAAAGGTTCTCTTCGACCTTTTCGCCGTTGACCAGCCAGTCAAAGGCGCCCTGCGCTTCGACCGTGGCTTTCGGAGTTACGGACGGTGCGGCGGACGTGCCGGGGGTGACCATCGGGGATTCGTCGGTTCCGGTCTTGTTCATGCACGCCGTCATGATCAGCGCGACGGACAGACACAGGAAAAGCAGCATGGAAATCTTTTTGCGGTTTACATCTTTCATAGAAAAATACCTCCCTTGCGAGAGGTATTTTGCGCCGGATGAGCGGATTTTAAACCTGTTTTTCGAAAAATGATTTATTTGTGTGTCAAATGCTCTTCCACGATGAATCTCGGCCGGCGCTTGACTTCGGTGTAGATTTTTCCGATGTATTCGCCGATGAGCCCCAGCGCGATCAGCTGAACGCCGCCGATTAACCAGATGGAGAGCATCGTGCTTGTCCAGCCGGGCACGGCTTTTCCGGCGATTAAGGAAATGAGCGCGTAAAGGCCGATTCCGACGGCGGCAAGTGCAAATATAAACCCTAAGAGAGCGATCATGCGGATGGGCTTTACGGAAAAACTGGTGATGCCCTGAACGGCGAAGGCCAGCATTTTTTTGAGCGGATATTTGCTCTCGCCTGCCGTGCGTTCGCTTCTTTCATAATAAACTTTGGCAGTTTTGTAGCCCAGCGTCGGAACCATGCCGCGCAGGAACAGATTGACTTCGGAGAAATTCAGAAGCTCGCTCAGCGCGCGCTTTGAAATCAGGCGGTAATCGGCGTGGTTGAACACCGTTTCAACGCCCAGATGCGCCATGCCCTTATAGAACATTTCAGCGGTCATGCGCTTAAAAAGGGTGTCGGTTTCGCGTTTGGAACGAACGCCGTAAACGATGTCCGCGCCGCCGTAATACTCTTTCATGAAGCCGCGCATGGCGTTTATGTCGTCCTGCAGATCCGCATCAATGGAAATGATCGCGTCGGCGTTTTTGGCAGCATAATTCATGCCCGCCCAGAGCGCATTCTGATGGCCTGCATTGTGCGCAAGCTTTAAACCCTCGAATTTTTCGCATGAGGAAACGAGGTCTTCGATGACGTTCCACGTTTTGTCTCTGCTTCCGTCGTCGACAAGCAGCATGCGGCTGTCCGGTGCAAACAAGCCGTCTGCGATCATTGTATCAAAAAATCCGTCCAGCGTTTTTGCGGTGATCGGCAGCGCCTCTTCTTCGTTATAGCAGGGAATGACGACATAGACCCTTGCGGGGGATTGGTTTTTCATAGCGAGCTCCTTTCGGGGAATCGGGCGATATGCTTTTAAAGCTATTTCATAACAACGCTTCCTGCGCCCAGAAGGCTTTCAAGGCCTTCCTTGTCGTAATCCGCTGACACCCAGAGGTTCATGGGGGCGCGGAAGGTTTTTTGTTCGTCCGGGAAATAGAAATACACGGGGATGCTGCCGGGCGAGGTTTCAAGGATGAATTCCACAGCGTCCAGCTGCCTGCGCGCAAGCTTCAGATAGAGCTTCTGGGGTTTTGCCGGCTCGGGTTTTGCGGCGGGCGGATCCTTTTCCGCCTCCGCATCGGTTTTCAGGGGGAGGATGGTATCGATCAGAAGCTTTGGCGTTTCGTCCTCTCTCGCGCTCAGGCGGCCGGTGATCAAGACGACGGTGTCTTCAATCAGCTTGTCCTTGACGCGTTCGTAGACGCGGGGAAAGGCGAGGGCTTCGGTTGAGCCGTACATGTCTTCCAGATTGACAATCGCCATCATGCCGCCGGATTTGGTGGACTTGACGCGCTTATCGGTTAAGATGCCGCCCATCTTGACCTTCATCTGATCAATCGACATGCCGCCGTCGGTCTTTTCTTCGGCGTATTGCGTAAGATAGCGTGCGTTGATGTCGAGCATGGAAAGCTGAGAGGCGTATTCCTCCAGCGGATGACCGGACACGTAAATGCCGGTGACTTCCTTTTCCATGGAAAGCAGCTGACGCCTTGAGAATTCCGCAAGCGGCGGAAGCGGCGGCGTGGGAGAAGCGATTTCGCTCATTTCTCCGAACAGGGACATCTGTCCTGCCAGAACCGACGAGGATTTTTTGCTTGCAGAATCCATCGCCTTTTCAAATACGCACATTTTCTGCGCGCGGTTTCCAGGCACGGAGTCGAACGCGCCTGCTTTGATTAAGGATTCGACGGCCTTTTTATTGACCAGATGGCCTGCGTTTCGTTCGGCGAAGTCATAAAGATCGTTGTATGCGCCGCCCTTTTCGCGCTCTTCGATGATGGAGCGGATGGCGCCGTGACCGACGTTTTTGACGGCGTTTAAGCCGAAGCGGATTTTCTTTTTGCCCGATGACATGTCGACGGAGAATTTTTCCATTGAGCGGTTTACGTCGGGCGGCGCGATTTCAATGCCGTTTTTGCGGCAGTATTCGATGTAATAGGCGACTTTTTCGCTTGATCCTGCGATGGAATTGATGAGCGCAGCCATAAATTCGGTCGGATAATGCTTTTTGAGCCAGCCCGTCTGTACGGCGACCACGCCGTAGGCTGCCGCGTGGGATTTGTTGAACGCGTAGGATGCAAAGGCGGTCATTTCGTCAAACAGCTTTTCGGCGGCTTCCTTGCTTACGCCCATCCGAACTGCGCCGGGCACGTCGATTGTGCCGTCGTCGTTCATTTTGCCGTTTATGAAATATTCCTTTTCCTTCTCCATCACGTCGTGCTTTTTCTTGGCCATGGCGCGGCGGACGAGGTCGCTTCGTCCCATTGAATACCCGGCCAGATCGCGCACAATCTGCATAACCTGTTCCTGATAGACCATGCAGCCGTAGGTGACGTCCAGAATCGGTTCAAGCTTGGGCGTTAAATACTTGACGGTTGAAGGATTGTGCTTTCCCTGAATGAAACGGGGAATGGAGTCCATGGGGCCGGGACGATAGAGGGAGATGGCGGCGATGATGTCCTCAAAATTCTGCGGTTTCATGTTCATAAGGAAGTTTCTCATGCCGCCGGATTCCAGCTGGAACACGCCGTCCGTATCGCCCGATGAGATCATCTGATAAACGCTTGAATCGTCCATCGGGATTTCGTAGCTGTCCATATCGGGGCCGCCGTTTTCACGGATTAACTGAAGGCTGTCGCCCACGACGTTCAACGTGCGAAGCCCCAGAAAATCCATTTTGAGAAGCCCTAAAGATTCCAAAGTTCCCATCGGGAACTGCGTGGTAATCACCTGATCGTTGGTCTGAAGGGGCACATAATCGGATACAGGCTTTGCTGTAATCAGAACGCCTGCTGCGTGGGTGGAGGCATGGCGCGGCATACCTTCAAGCTTTCTGCCCGTGTCGATCAGCTTTTTGATGTCTTCATCGCCTTCGTAGGCGTTTTTAAGGTCGGGGTTGGCTTCAAGCGCTTTTTCCAGCGTCATATTGAGTTCAAACGGCACCATTTTTGCCACCTGATCCACAACGCCGTAGGGCAAATCCATAACGCGCCCGACGTCCCGTAATACCAGGCGCGCGGCCATCGTTCCGAAGGTGATGATCTGCGCCACATGATCGGAGCCGTATTTTCTTTGAACGTATTCGATGACTTCGCCGCGGCGCTCGTAGTCAAAGTCGATGTCAAGGTCGGGCATGCTCACGCGCTCGGGATTTAAAAAGCGCTCAAAGAGCAGGCTGTATTCGATGGGGTCGATGGCGGTGATATCGAGGGTATAGGCGACGATCGAGCCTGCGCCGCTTCCGCGGCCCGGGCCGACCAGAATGCCGTTTCGTTTGGCGTAATGAATAAAATCCCAGACAATTAAGAAATAGTCTACATAGCCCATTTTCTCGATGACGCTTAATTCGTAATCGAGGCGCTCTTTTGCGTCCAGGCGGTCGGGCGCGTATTTGCGGTTTAATCCCTCCGTGCACAATCGGCGCAGCATCTGAGCGGCAGTTTCGCCGCCGGGCAGAGGATACGCAGGCAGATGCTTGGTGTCAAAGTCAAACTCGACGTTGCAGCGGCGTGCAATTTCCTCGGTTCTTTGAATTGCGTCGTCAAAGTCCGGAAAGAGAGAACGGATTTCGTCTTCGCTCTTAATATACATCTGGTCGGTTTCCATGCGCATGCGGTTTTCGTCCTTGAGCGTTTTGCCCGTCTGGATGCACATGAGAATTTCCTGCGCTTCGGCGTCCTCGCGCGTCAGATAATGGCAGTCGTTTGTGATGACGAGGGGAATATCAAGGTCGTTTGCGATTCGGATCAGCCCCGGAAGGACCTGCTTTTGCTCGGAAAGGCCGTGGTTCTGAAGCTCGATGTAAAAGTGATCTTTGCCGAAAATCTCCTGATACATGCGCGCGATGGATAAAGCGTCTTTCATAAGTCGGATCGTAGCCATGTCGTT
>JAZSFI010000287.1:0-13549 GCA_045532135.1 Clostridia bacterium
TACACCACGGACTAATCGGTATAAAGTCGATGAAATTAAACGAGCTTCCATAAGGAGGCTCGTTTTTTCGTGTATGTATGATTGAAATTATGTGCGTTTTCGTGTAAAATAAGAGAAGATAGTATTTTGGACTTTTCAGTGGAGGACGGATCCCAATATCACTAAGCCAAGAAATCAAAACCTGTCAAAACAAGGAGCACTGCCATTAAGACAGCCGCGGGAAGCGAAACGCTTCCCCTACGGGATAGACAGGGCGTTGGTTTTATGCAAAGCGTTTGTTTTTTCCGTAGGGGACGGGTTTCCCGTCCCGAACAAGGAATGTTTCTCTATTAAGTTAGTGATGTTGATCTCAGTCGATATGAGATATGTCCCGCTTTGAGGGCACCTTATCCGTCTGCTTCCCCTGCAAGCCCTTTTACCGGAGGTCATCTTTGAAAAAGACATTTCGAATCACCGGGATCAACAGCGCCGTCAGCGCCTCGGTGGTTGAAAAAAACGTGCGCGCGCTTTCGGGGGTTCGAGATGTAAGCATCAAGCCCTCCGCGTCAACGATGCGCGTAAGCTTTAACGCCGAAAAGACAAACGAGGGCGAGATCATCGCCTCCGTAGCGTCGGCGGGTTTTGTCGCGCGCACAATCGAAAAAAACGCGCGCCCGCAAAGCGATAAAGAAACCGGAAAAATGCTTTCGCGCTTTGTGATCAGCTGCGTGCTCACGGCGATGATTCTGTATTTGTCCGTTTCCTCTTATACTGCGCTTCCGATGTGGGGGCCCATTTCCTATCCGCTGCCCGGCGGAATCGTTCAGATGCTTCTTTTAATTCCGATCGCCATTTTAAACGGCGACATGTTTTCCGGCGGCGTTAAAGCCATTCGCGTTCGCACAACCAATATGTATTCCTTAATTGCGCTCGGCGCAGGCGCGGCGTGCGTCTACAGCGTGGTCGAACTGATTGCCTGCGCGTGGCGGCTGAGCATGTCGATTGCATGCGAGCCCGTTTTGTACTTTGGAACATCCTCCATGATCATGACGCTTGTTTCGCTGGGTAAATATTTTGAAGTCCGCGAGCGTCACCGCGCCAAGGAAGCGGTCAGCCGCTTATCAAGCATTTGCCCAAAGAACGCGCATCTTGTCACGCCCGAGGGCATGAACACGGTTGATGCCGACCGCGTGCGCGCAGGCGACCGCATTTATGTTAAAATGGGCGATGTCATTCCTGCCGACGGCGTTGTTGAAAGCGGAAGCGGCGTAATAGACGAGAGCATGTTTACCGGCGAAAGCGTTCCCATGAAGGTAACCGAGGGCGACAGTGTGACGGGCGCGGCCCGATGCCTGTCAGGCGAATTTACGCTTCGCGTTCAAAAGCCGCTGCCCGAAATGCGACTTACGCAGATCATTTCCATGGTGGAATCCGCCGCAAACACCAAAGCCCCCATCGCCAAAACCGCCGACCGTATGGCCGCAGTGTTTATGCCGCTTGCGCTCATCGTTGCGGTTGCGACGCTGATTCTCTGGATTGTATTCACAGGCGATTACGCAATGGCGGTCAAGTCCGCCATGTGCGTGCTGGTCGTTTCCTGCCCGAGCGCGCTGGCGCTTGCAGCGCACACTGCCATTATGGCCGGAACGCACCGCGGAACGGAAATGGGCATTCTGATCAAAAACGCCGCGGCGCTTCAGAAGCTTTCAAACGTCGATACGGTGATGTTTGACAAGGCCGGAACGCTGACGGCGGGCGAAATGCACGTTTGGGGATATCTGCTCGCCGAGGGCGGATCGACGCGCTCTTTGATTGCGCTGGCCGCCTCCGCATGCCAGAGCGCAAGCTATCCCTACACCGCCCCGATTTTAAGGGAAGCCAGAAAACTCGGCGTCCCCTACGATCTTGCAGAGGAATATGAGGACGCGCAAGGCCGCGGCATCCGCGCCTCGATTGGTTCCAAGCGCGTGCTGGTGGGCGACCTTGAATTTATGGAACTGAACGCGCAGGACGTATCCCGCTGGCGCGCATACACCGAAAAGCTTCTGGACGAAGGCGCAGTCAGCGTCTATGTTGCCTCCGACGGCAAAGTGCGCGGTCTGATCGTTTTAAGAGACTCCCTGCGCCCCTCCTCCATTGACGCGGTCGGAATGCTTACGGACATGAAGGTCAACACCCTCATGCTCACGGGCGACGACAAGCGCACGGCGCAGGCCATCGCCGCAAAAGCGGGCGTAAGCGAGGCGCATGCGAATTTGTCCTACGAAGATCAGGACGTCATGCTTCGCATATTGCAGGCCGACGGCAAGAAAGTGATGTTTGTCACCGACGGCAAAAAAGGCGCGCCCGTGCTTGCGCGCGCAGAATTGGGCGCAATCGTCGGAAACGGAACCGACGTCGCCATTGAATCGGCGGAGGTCGTCATTCTGCGCCACGATATGCGTCTTGTGGCAGGCGCGATTCATTTGGGCAGAAAAACCATCCGCGTTATCCGTCAAAACCTGTTCTGGGCGTTTTTCTACAACGTCATTTGTCTCCCCATTGCCGCAGGCGCGCTGTTCCCCGTCTTAGGCATCCACTTCAGCCCCACCCTCGGCGCCGCGGCCATGTGCCTGAGTTCCATTTGCGTTGTTGTCAACGCCATGCGCCTGCGTTCGTTCCACCCCATCGGTACCGGAAAAGGCGAAAACAAACTCATGCGAAGACTTTTAAAGCGCGAAATCGTCGAAGAATGTGAAACAGGCGCGGACAGCGAACCTGTTAAGGAATAACACAGGAGGAAAACACACATGCTCAAAGGTATTTCACCCATCATTTCTCCGGAACTTCTGAAAATTTTAATGGAAATGGGTCACGGCGATGAAATCACCATCGGCGACGGCAACTTCCCGGCAGCGTCCCATGCCAAGCGTCTTGTGCGCCTTGACGGTCACGGCGTAACCGAAGTGCTGGACGCAATTTTAAAGCTCTTCCCGCTGGACACCTATGTAGAAAAACCGGTCGCGCTGATGTCGGTCGTCCCCGGCGACAATGTTGATCCCGTCATCTGGAAGGACTACGAGCGCATTATCAAGGAAAACGAAGGCGATAAGGAAATCGAGTTCATTGACCGCTTCGGCTTCTACGATCGCGCAAAGCAAAGCTACTGCGTAGTCGCAACCGGCGAAACCGCGCTGTATGCGAATATTATTCTGAAAAAGGGCGTTGTGAAGTAAGATCAAAGCCAAAAAACGGAGCTGCCGCTTTTTATGAGCGACAGCTCCGTTTTTTGTTGTCTTTGATTTTACCGCTTTACCTTCGTAAACAGAAACGTTGCCAGCATCACAATGACGCTTACGGAAACCACGCACGCGCCCATCGGAAGCGCCGGATAAACATCAACGATGAGATGGATCGCCACGCCGACAAAGAAGCTGAAAAGCGCGACGGCAACGGCGATTAAGAGCATCGAACGGAAAGATCGCGCAATGCGCTTTGCGGTGATGGCAGGGAAAATGATGAAGCTTGAAATCATCATTGCGCCCATCACGCGCATGCCCAGAACGATCGAAACAGACGTAAGCAGGGAAATCAGGAATTGATAAAAATCCGCGTTCATGTCCGTTGCGCGGGCATAGGTTTCGTCGTACGTGACGGAAAAAAGGCGGTTATAGAGAAAAAGAAAAATCAGAATTACGGCAATGCTCAGGGAAACCGAAAAGGCGACGTCGCTTTTGCTCACTGCAGACAGGCTTCCGAACATGCTGTTGTAAACGCCGGTATAGCCGCTGGTGTAAGATGAAGCAATAACGCCTACAGCGAGGGCGGAAGTCGAAAAAATTCCGATCAGAACATCTCCGCCCATGCCGTTTTTCTGACCCAGGCGCATGATTAAAATGGATGAGATGCAAACCACCGGTATGGCGACGATCAGCGGATAATCGCCAAGGCCGATCAAGGCGGCAATGCTCATCGCGGCAAATCCCACTTCGCCAAGCCCATGGCCGATCAACGCGTAATGCTTTAAAACGAGGATAACGCCCAGAAGCGCTGCGCACAGGGAAACCAGCGCGCCGACGAGCAGAGCGTTTTTAACCTGCGGCTGCATGAGCATCATCTTGAATATCAGAATGGATTCTTCGTCAAATACGTTCAAAAGCGCGTTTAATGATGACATGTGTGCTCCGCCTCCATTCCGCTCCAGCCGGAGAGATCTCCGAAATATTCCACGCGGTGGTCAAGCACCAATACGCGGTCGGCATGCTCGCGAACAAAATCCCAGTCGTGCGTGGCGATGATGATGGAAACGCCTTTCTCGTCGCGAAGCCTGCAGAAAAGGTGGTAAAGGTCATGAGTGATCGCAGGATCGAGCGCAGAGCAGGGCTCGTCCAGAATGAGCAGCTCCGGGTCGCCCGCAATGGCGCGCGCAAGCAGCGTTCTTTGAAGCTGACCGCCGGAAAGAGAACCGATATTGGTTTTTGCAAGATCGGTAATGTCCAGAAGCTTCATCGCTTCCTGCGCCTTTTTGCGGTGCTTTGCACCGTAGAAGGGCATAAATCTGCCAAGACGCGTTCCGGAAAGCACGATTTCGCGCACATTCGCCGGGAAATCGCGTTCAGTCGTATGAATCTGCGCAAGATAGGAAGTGCGAAGTCCCTTTTTGCGCTCAATTTCGCCGCAAGTGATGGGCATGAGTCTTAATATGCCTTTCATCAGCGTCGATTTTCCCGAACCGTTCGATCCGACAAAAGCCAGAATCTCGCCCTTTCGGATGTCAAGGCTCACATGTTCCACCGCGTCCTGACGACCGGCGCCGTAGTTCATGGAAACGTCTTTCACGTTTACAAGTACGTTTTCCTTCATTTATTCCGCCTCCGCGCCCGCTGAAAGCGCCAGCTTAATATTTTCCATGTTCATGTACATGATATCAAGATAGGAAAGATTTTTTTCCATATCGCTTTTTGAAAGGTTGTGCGCCGTGTGAAAAAGAAGGACTTCTGCATTCGTTTCCGAAGCGATCGCCTGTGCAATTTGTCCCGAAGACATTTCATCGGTGAAAATCGTTTTTGCGCCTTTTTTGTTCATTTCGGAAATAATCGTAACGATTGTGCGGATGCCGGGCTCGCCCTCGTCGGAGCAGTTTGCATAGGCAGTGACAAAGGGAACATGATAACGCCTCAGAAAATGACTGTATGCAAATTTTCCGCCGAAATAAAGCGTATTGTCCTCATTTCCTTCAAAAAGAGTCAAAAACGCGTTATCAAGATCGGTCAATTCCTGAATCAGCTTTTCATAATTCTCTCTGTAAACGTTTTCGCCCGCAGGATCGGCTTCTATCAGCGCCGATAAAATGTTTTCGCACATTTTCATCGAGAGCGTCGGATCAAGCCAGATGTGCGCATCATAGGAATGCTCGTGGTTATGCTCATGATCATGATCGGACGCGCCTTCCCATTCCTCGTTGATCTTTTCAAGATCGATACCCTCGGCGCAGCGAATCATCCTGACGTTCGTAAGACCGCCGGACAGATTTTTGACCCAGCCCTCCAGAAGATCGTCGGTATAGATGAAAAGGTCGGCCATATCCGTTTTCACCATATCGCGCGCAGACGGTTCGTAACCGTGGCTGTCTATGCCGTCGGGCAAAAGCTTTGTGACGTGCGCGCGCTCGCCAGCAATTCGGCGCGTGAAATCATACTGCGGAAAGAGCGAGCAAACGATTTCAAGCTCAGCGCAGGCGGAAAAGGCGATAAGGAAAGCAAAAAGAAAAAGGGTGATGCGTTTTAACATAGCGAGCGCTCCTTGGTTTGGATTGGATAAGCTTGGATAACGAAGGGGGAAGCCTTTGGCTCCGGTTATTCTTTTGACAATAGTTCAGAAAACATTTTCCACGCGCCAATCATGGGCGGAGTGGATTCAATGGTAATGGTTTCCTTTGTGGTAGGGTGGGTAAAGGTGAGCGAATGCGCCCACAGTGCGATCTGCATGCCGCTTTTTCCTCCGCCGTAACGCGCATCGCCCCAGAGCGGCAGACCGCGAACGGCGTGCTGCACGCGGATCTGGTGCTTTCGGCCGGTCAGAAGCGTAACCGATGTAAGCGTAAGGCCATCTTTGCGCGCAATCGGATCGGAAATAAGGCTTGCCTTTTTTACGCCTTCGTCCGATTCCTTCGCCGAAACAACCATGCCGGTCTTTTCATTCTGCCTGAGATAATCGGTAAATTCCGTCCGGTCCGACAATTCACCCTGCAAAACCGCGTAATACTTTTTTTCGGTCGTGTGGCTCGAAAACTGCGCGCTTAATCGGGCGGCAGCTTTGCTGGTTTTGGCAAACACCATGCAGCCGCCAACAGGGCGGTCGAGCCGGTGTACAAGCCCGACATATACGTTTCCGGGCTTCTGATATTTGTCTTTGACAAAAGTTTTGAGGATATTCAGCATATCCATGTCGCCGCTCGCATCAGCCTGAACAGGCAGATTGGCCGGCTTTTCGACGCACAGAAGATGGTTGTCCTCATAAAGGACGGGAATCCTCCACTTGCCGTTTTCGATCATTTCCATTTTGGGCGTCATCCGTTTCTATTATACGTGCTTTGCGGGTTTATCGTGCATTTTTACAGTGCAAACTCCCTGTGCGTAAAGAACCATCTGTACATATCGCGCGGGTCATCGAAGATAAAGCGGAAGGACTGATGGGTCGTGTTGATTTCGATAAAGTCGATGTCGTTTAAAACGAAAAACTGGAAAGCGTCAAACTTCCACTCGTAATTTTCATTGCCTTTAAAGAAAAGTCCGTCCTTCGTGAGGGTAAGCTCGCCCTTTCCGCCGCTTTCATAAGTTTTTTCGGCGATGGGCTTCGTCTGAATTTCAACCGTCTGGGAAAGAGAAAAATCATCTTTTTTGATATCTTCGCGGATCTGGTCAAGCATAATATCCGTCCACTCGTCCAGACGCTTGGGGCAGATACCGTTTTGGGCATGGAAAAATCCGAATCTGTCGCGCTTGACCAGAAGGCCGCAGGCGGAGCAAACCAGCGCGTTTCCCTTTCGTTCAATGGTATGGCGCTTTTTGCAGTTCGGGCAGACGTAGAGGTAACGGGTCAGGCGCTTTACGCTGTTTAAGCCCATAAAGCGCTTTTTGTTTTTCTCCTGCCAGTCCCAGTCGTTGAATCTGAGCGCATCGGCGATCGCCTTCTGAATCTGATCGGGCGAAGACTTTTTGGCTTCCTCAGCGGTCATAATGCGCTTGATCGTAATATCCACGCGGCCTCTGTGGAAGCCGCCGAAGCGCGGCATGGTGAGGAAACCGCCGCTGACAACGGCGGCATACACGTCCACGCCCAGCATGCGCGCAAGCATGCCCGTTCCGCTCATGGGCTGCCATCCGTTTCTTCCGTCAAAGCTGGTCATGGCCTCGGGATAGATGACAACGGGCTCGCCGGATTTGACCGTGTTTATGATCGTTCGAACCGCCACCAAGTCCATTGCGCCCTGAAGCTTGGGAATGAGCCCCAGAATCGGGAGAAACCATGTGTAAAACCTGTTTCTGTTGAACTCCCTTGCGCGCACGACGAAATGCGGCTTATAGGGTTTAAGGGCGAGAGACAGATGCATGAAGTCAAACATATGGGTATGATTTCCGAAAAATACGGCGTTTCCGGACGGCTTTTCACCCTCAAAATGCACATGTGCATTGAGTCCTACGCGCGAAATCAGCCGAAACAGAAAGAAAATAAACGCTTTGACAGCCCTTTTAAATCCCTTGGAAATCTTCTCCTTCATGCCAACAACTCCCCAGTATAATAATATAGATATTTTATCACAAAGATATGCAAATTGTAAATCACGGGCGGGTTATTTTATGAAAACATGCTTTCCAAACAAAAGAAATCAAGGTACAATGAAGGTAAGCAAGGGAGATGAGGATATGATTTTGTACATGATCCGCCACGGCGAGAGCGAAGCCAACGCAGGCGGATTTCATTCCGGCTGGTCGTGCGTGCATCTGAGCGAAAAAGGACGAATGCAGGCGGAAAGAGCCCGGCTGATGATGGAAAAAATCGAAATCGACGAATTGTATGTAAGCGATATTCTTAGAACGCAGGAAACCGCCGAGATTATCTTCCCGGGCAAAGACAGAAAATTTATGCCGCTTGCAAGAGAAATCAACACCACGCCTTTAAAGGGCAAAACCAAAGACCAGATGACTGCCGTTTTCGGCGAGACCTATCTTGAATGCCGGAGGAAACTCGACTATACGCCTCTGGGCATGGACTGCGAAACAATCATGCATGTATCCATGCGCGCACGCCAGCTTCTCAAATGGGCCAAGACGCAGGAAAACAAATCCATCTGCATCGTTTCGCACGCGGGCTTTATAAAAGCGATCGCCGGATGGATCCTCTCAATCACACCGCATTCGGACGCGCTTTCCTTAGACAACGCCTCATTAAGCATATTTGAGTTCAAAAACGGAAACTGGAGAATCAGGCTTTGGAACCAAACGCCGTGAACCAATCAAAAAAGCGAGGGACATGCATGAAGGATTTTATCGAAAAGACGCTCGGCACGCGCCTTCAGGGCGACGGCGGCTGGGTGGAGTTTGAAAAACTGGAAACAGGCAAGCTCACGCTTGTATTCAGGGGCGAGTGCTCCAAGTGTCTGATTTTGAACCGCTGCTGCGACTGGATCGCTGAGAAGGTAAAGGAGCGCTTTGACATGGCCGTAACCGTCGTTCCCGTTCGCAAAAAGCCGTATTTCTGGGACAAATAAGGAAGGAGACATCAAAATGGCGCATGTAAAAGTGGTTCGAAGAAGTCTCCGCCCCGAAGAATGGACGAAGATGCGGGCAAACTGGCTTGAAAGAGGTATCTATAAAGAAAAAATCGAAATCACCGGCCTCATGATTCGCGACGCCGTTCAGATTTCGGAAAACGAATATGAGATGGACGGAAGCTGGCGCACGCTTCATACGGGAGACATGTACTTTACGCCCGACGGAACGGCGTTTATCCGGGGAAAAGCGAAGATTCCCGCGCATTTTAAAGGCGAAAATGTATATTTTACGCTCAAAACCGCTTCAGAAATGATCGTGAAGGCAAACGGCGTATATGTGGGCGGCGTGGATCCGAACAGAGAACGCATTCTGCTTACCGGATACGTGGACTCGGATGAAATCGACTTTGAGATCGAAGCCTACAACCGCTCAAAGCCTGACGATGAAAGAAACGTTCAGACGCTCGCCGTTCGCGGCTGTCGTCAGGTATTCGAAGGCGCGTATCTTGCAACCGTAAACGAGGACGTCCTGAACCTGTATTACGACTGTATGCTGTTTATGGACATCGCGGAATGCGAATATTTCAACGAGGATCTGAGAAAATACCTGTTTGCGGAATTGAGCCGTGCGCTTGATTTTGTTGATTTCGATACGTTTGAAGGCGCAAAGGAAGCCTGTGAATTCATCGAAAAGCGCATCTATGCCAACGACGATTTCAAAGGCAGCGGCGACGTTTGCCTGGTCGGGCATTCGCATCTGGACATCGCCTATTATTGGCGGCGCATTCACGCGGTTCAGAAAAACGCGAGAACGGTGCTCATTCAAATGCGTCTTATGGACCGCTATCCCGAATTCAAATATACCCACACGCAGGCTTACACATATGAAACGCTGGAAAAATATTATCCGGAGCTGTTCAGCGAACTGAAAGAAAAAATCGCATCCGGACAGTTTGAGCCGGTCGGCGGCATGTATGTGGAGCCCGACTGCAATGTGCCCGCGTGCGAAAGCCTCATTCGCCAGCTTCTCTACGGACAGAATTATTTCAAAAAAGCCTTCGGCAAAATCGCGGACAATGCGTGGCTTCCGGACGTGTTCGGAAACAGCTGGATTCTGCCGCAGATTCTGAAAAAAGCGGGCGTGGACTATTTCGTATCCAACAAAATGTCCACCTGGAACGACACCAACCGTTTCCCGCACAACAATTTCATCTGGCGCGGCATCGACGGGAGCGAGGTGTATGCCTGCGTTCCGCCCACGCACTTTATCACATGGAACATGCCCAGCCAGATTCAGGGCAACTGGGAAGCGTATCAGGACAAGGAAACCGGCGGCGCAACGCTCAGCATGTATGGCTACGGCGACGGCGGAAGCGGCGTGACCGAAGAAATGCTTGAAATGGCAAGAAGGTTTAAGCGCGTGAGCTGCATGCCGAAAACACGCATCATGGGCGGAAGCGAATTTTTAAGGAAGAACCTGAAGGACAACCCAAACCTTGAAACATGGGACGGCGAATTGTATCTTGAAATGCACAGAGGCACGTTCACCACAAAAAGCGAGATGAAAAAAGTCAACCGCGCGCTGGAATTCAAAATCCGCGATATGGAGCTTCTTTCATCCTTCGCGCATCTTTCAGGGAAGCCCTATCCTTCTTTGGAGATTACGGAAATCTGGAAAAAGCTCTTAATCAATCATTTCCACGACATTCTGCCCGGATCGCACATCCACCCCGTGTACGAAGATGCAATGCGCGATTTCGGAGAAGTGAATGACCGCACGGAAAAAATCCTTTCGGATTTTGAAGGCAAAACGTATTTCAACACGCTGAATTTCAAGCGAAGCGAAGTCAGCTTCATCGAAAGCGAAGAAGGAAAGGATGCGCGCCTCGGCAAAAAGGGTTTCTGGACAAAAGCGAACCTGCCCGGCCTTTCCGCAGGCGAAATCGCTTTCAAAACCGGAACCGCCGACTGGATTAAAACTGACAAAAAAGACGCGCTCATCATCGAAACGCCCGTGTATCTGGCGAAAATGAATGCGGATGGAAGCTTTTTGTCTCTGTATGACAAGGCGCTCGACCGCGAATGGGTCAAAAACGGCGGCGGGTTCAATAAGCTTCACCTCTACGCCGACAATCCCGGCCTGTACGACGCATGGGACATTCTGCCCAATTACAAAGACGTGGAAAAGGAACTTGACGTATCCTCTCCCCTTTCCTTCGTTTCGGCAGACGGCGAAAGCGCGCTGTTTTGCGCAGAAATCAAGAGCGCGAAAAGCACAATAAAAATGCTTGTCCGCTTCTTTAAGGAAAGCCGACTGATCGATGTCGAGATTCTTGCCGACTGGCACGAAAAGCACAAGCTTTTAAAGGTCAATTTCGCGCCCGACATCGTGACGCGCGAAATTGCCTGCGACACCTCCGCCGGCACGGTTATGCGAAGCCTTACCAAAAACACATCGTGGGAGAAGGCGCGGTTCGAGGTCTGCCATCACAAATGGTTCGATCTTTCGGAAAGCGGCGCAGGCGTGGCCGTTGTCAACATGAGCAAATACGGCGTGGGGCTTGAATCGGACGAGGTTTCATTAAGCCTTCTTCGCGCAACCGAGCGCCCGGATGTCACCGCCGACATCGGAACGCACAATTTTGCCTACGCCATTTTCCCCCACGAGGGCGACTGCGTGACCGGAAGAGTCAACAAAACCGCCTTTGAATACAACGTTCCGATCCGAAAATACGCCGTAAACATTCCCGAAGACATCAAAAATGCGCTGTGCGATTCCAATCTTTTCCTGCAAAGCGCGAAAATTTCCGAGGACGGAAGCATGCTCGTTCTGCGCCTAACGGAAACCGACGGCGCAAGAGGCAAAATCCGTTTTGCAAGAAACGTGCGCATTTTAAACCTTCTGGAGGAGGAACTTGAAAGAAATTCCGTGATCTCCTTCAGGCCCAACGAAATTCTGACCGTCGGAATCGATCTATAGCAAAATACAAATGCAGGCAGGAGAATTCAAATGAGGAAAAACTGTATTCCCCGCATTTTTGCATCTGTCTTATGCTTACGCTCGCATTATCAAGCTTGAGCGCGCTTGCTCAAAGCGCTTCGCGCTATGCGCCCGACACGCCTTACTACAATCCCCTGTACAACGATGATTTGTTTTACAACGACAAAAACGATGAAATTGCCTATATTGCAAACGCGATGTGGCACATGTTCGGCGCGATCGACGACGGACAAAATCTCGTATACCGCTTCGGAAATGAGCCGACGTGCTATGCCCTTGTTGTCAAAACGGCAGATTCCGAAACTTCCCGCCAAATTTCGCTGAATGAAGCCAGTCAAATCTGTTTCACCCTGACCGAAGACAATGTAACCTCCATCCGCCTTTTGCCCGGCGAAGCCTGATCCGATTACGCAATATGCATTAAAACCGCATACCATCATAGAAATTCAATACCGTCTTTTCAAAAAACAATGACCGCCGGATAAACAGCGGTCATTGTTTTTATGGACTTTTATGGCATTTATTCGCCCGCTTCGGTTTCGGTTGTCTCAGCCTGCTGTGCATCTTGCGGTTTTTCTTCCTTCTTTGCTTCCACAGGCGTCTTTCCAAAGCGATAGGCCTCGGCGCGTGCAGGATCGTAGGGACGGTCTTCCATGAAGGATTCAAACTCTTCGCGGTTGATCGTTTCCTTTTCGAGGAGGAGTTTTACAACGCCTTCGAGCTTCTCGCGGTTGTCGGTGAGAATCTTCGTGGCGCGCGCTTCTCCTTCGTTTAAGAGGCGGCTGATTTCCGCATCGATGCGCTTGTTGAGATCTTCCGATACGCCGGCAGAGGTCTGCTGGAAGTTCTTGCCCAGGAAGACTTCGCGCTCGCCCGATAAGAAGATGGGGCCAAGCTCGCTCATGCCGTACTCGGTAACCATGCTTCTTGCAATGGAAGTGGCGTTTTTGATATCGGAGGTGGAGCCGCTGGTTACATCGTTAAA
Source organism: Clostridia bacterium (assembly GCA_045532135.1). GTDB lineage: Bacteria > Bacillota > Clostridia > Christensenellales > Aristaeellaceae > SFHK01. The sequence continues at coordinate 12,718 of JAZSFI010000287.1, forward strand.
TACGATGCGCTCTGCAACGTGCCCGCCCATGGCGCTGGCAATTCGGGCGCGGTATTTGGCGCTGGTTGTGAACATGCTCTTTTCATCGGGCATGTATTTGGTATATCCGCCCGCCATGCCGCGCGGAATCGTGGTGATTTCCTGAACGCGCTCGCACTCGGGGATGGCGTAGGCCACGATGGCGTGACCGGCCTCGTGATAGGCGACGAGCTTTTTGTCCTCGGGCGAAACCACGTGGCTCTTTTTCTGAAGGCCGATGGAAACACGGTTGATGGCTTCTTCAATCGATTCCATAGTGATTTCATTTTTACCGTTTCTCGCAGTAAGCAGCGCCGCTTCGTTCATGATGTTGGCAAGATCCGCGCCGGTGAAATAAGGCGTGAGCGCGGCGACGGTATGAATGTCCACATCCTTTGAAAGAGGCTTTCCGCGGGAATGTACCTTGAGAATTTCTTCTCTTCCCTTGATGTCGGGATAATTGACAAGCACCTGACGGTCGAATCGGCCCGGACGAAGGAGCGCTGGGTCGAGCACGTCGTTGCGGTTGGTCGCCGCCATGACGATGACGCCCACATTCTTGGTAAAGCCGTCCATTTCGACCAGCAGCTGATTGAGCGTCTGCTCTCTTTCGTCGTGTCCGCCGCCAAGGCCCGTGCCTCTCTGGCGGCCGATGGCGTCGATTTCATCAATAAAGATGATGGCGGGCGCGTTTTTCTTCGCCTGCTCAAACAGATCGCGAACGCGGCTTGCGCCGACGCCAACGTACATCTCCATGAATTCTGAGCCGGAAATGGTGAAAAACGGTACGCCTGCTTCACCGGCAACGGCTTTT
>JAZSFI010000080.1:0-6306 GCA_045532135.1 Clostridia bacterium
GGAAGGCTTTCAATATAGGTTTTGATGAGAATGCAGTAGTACACGCCCAGAAGATTCGGCACCACATACACAAAGAAGGTATTGTAAAGGCCGTATGCTTTCATCACCAGGTACCACGGAATGATGCCGCCGGAAACATACATGGTGATGATTGCAAAGCGATAAATAAACTTTCTGTACGGCAGGTTGTCCTGCGTGATCAGAAAAGCAAACATCGCCGAAAAAACGAGACAGCCGACGGTGGACAAAAGGGTTCTGGCAAACGAAACGCCGACACTTCTTAAAAAGCTTCCGTCAAACAGCAGATCCTCGTATACCTTGAAGGTCGGGCTTTTCGGGAAAAAGTACACGCCTCTTACGGATTCTTCCTTGCTGGCGATGGAATTGACAAACACGTTCCAGAAAGGATAAAAGCAGATGAGCACGTATACGATGATAAACAGATAAGAAATGATGCGAAGCGCTCTTTCGTCCTTTGTGATTAAAATGCTGTTTTTTCTTCTCTTCATGTTCGTCACCTCACACAATGGTGTTTCCGCGAACTCTGCGGCTGACTGCGTTCATGGAGAAAAGGAGCGTGAGCGAAACGACCGTTCTCATGATGCCTGCGGCAATGGAGAAGGAATAGTCGCCCTGAGAAATGCCGAGGCGATATGTCCAAAGATCCAAAACGAGCAGCTTGTCCGCGACCATCGGATTATAGAATACGAAGTAGTGGTCAAAGCCGCTGGAGAGGAGATTCGAGATGCTCAAAAGGAACAGGACAAGGAATGTGCTCATAAGCTCCGGAATCGTGATGTGCCAGATCTGCATGATGCGGTTTGCGCCGTCGATCTGCGCAGCCTCGTAAAGGCTTGCGTCGATTCCGGCGATCGCCGCGCAGTAGATGATCGAGTTCCAGCCGAGCACCTTCCATTGCTCAAGCAGCGTGTGGAAGACATACGCTGTGTCTGGCTTGCTCAAAAAACCCATCATCTGCTTTTTCCCGGTCAGCAGATAGGTAATTTTCGCCCAGACGCCGTTGTTGGAAAAAACGGTAAAGCACACGCCGTAGATGATGATCCACGAAATGAAATTCGGAAACGTGGTAACCGTCTGCGCAACACGCAGGAAGGTTCTGTTCTTGATTTCCGAAAACATGATGGCCAGAAGCATCGGAAGCGGCGAACAGAGAAGACTCAAAAAAGACAAAACCACCGTGTTTTTGAGAACACGGATCAGCTCGTCCTTCTCGCGCCACAATTTTGCAAAATTGTCCAGTCCCACAAACAGCTGATTGGAAAAATCGAGGCCGTAGGAAGGCTTATACCTGAAAAACGAAAGAATCCAGCCCGCTATCGGCACATAGTTGAAAGCCACAATGTAGATCATGAATGCGCCCGCGATCAAAAGCAGCAGCCATTGCTCCTTGGTGAACCGCTTTTTGCCCTTGATATTTGTCTTTTCGCTGATCATCCGTTCACCCGCCTCGTTTGTGTAATAATTTGTGCTGAAACTGTAAATATATCTGTTTTCATTATAGGTCAACAACCTGCATCGTTCAAGGCAATCGGTTGCTGTTATATGCCCATTTCTTGCTCATCCTGAAATGCGCGCCTTTTTTTCGATGAATTTTCAAAAACTCGGCATAAAGCAGGAATATTTCGGCATATTTGGGTTGATTTTGCACTTTTTATCCACCGATCCGCTCTGCCTTTTTTTTATATTTGCTGTTGACAAAAGACGCTTTTTCTCTATAATTGCTTATATACCTTTTTCCGGGAGGAAACGCGCATGATTATCGACGTCGGTCAATTCGCAGGTGTTTTGTACAATCTGGATCTGAAGGAAGGAAGCGTCAACTGCATCCGCTCCACCATCCAGCAGTTTCCTTTTCTGCCGATCCCGGACTATAACTACGGCTATTTTCACGCCGGAAAAAACCATTTTACCGACCGCGAAATGAAGAATTGCAACCTCTATCAGATTTTTATCACCCATTCCGGAAAAGGCCGCCTGATCGTGGAAGGGAACGAATATGCGCTAAAAAAGAACACGATCGTGCTTCTGGATCTCGATTCCCGCCACCGCTACGAAACCGACGGCGACCATTGGGAATACGAATGGGTCAATTTTTCCGGCGCGCCGTGCTCGTATTATCACCAGAAAATCAATCCCGGCGGCGTCAAGGTTTATGACCTCATGAGCAACAGCCGCCTGAAAAGCCTGATGCACGATATTGGCGTTCTGGCCGCCGAAACCGGCGAACTGAAATACGTCATGACCGGAAACGCCATCATGCGCCTGCTTGATGAGTTCATGGCTTTTTCCATGGAATTCGCACAACAAAAAATGCTGCCCCACAAAAAGGACAACATCGAAAAAATCAAGCGCTATCTGGATGAGCACTATATGGACGAAATCACGCTGGATCAGCTTTCCGAAATGGTGTATCTTTCAAAGTTTCATTTCACGCGCTCCTTCACCGCCTATACCGGAATGCCGCCCTATCAGTATCTGACCGCCCTGCGCCTGAACCACGCCAGACACCTTCTTTTGCTCACCAATATATCCATTGAGGAAATCAGCATACAGACGGGTTTTAAAAACAGCAAAAATTTCATCCGCGCATTTAAACAGGCCACAGGCACAACGCCGGAAAAGTATCGCCAGCAGCAACGGTAAAGCAAGGTATACCCCGACCGGATGAGATAACATCTAATTTCGATCCCGGCTTCCCCTGCGCATCCGAAATCTTTTTAATTTCACGCAAAATCCCCGCCTTCGGCGGGGATTTTGCATATTCTTTCTCGTTTACGCCTTAACCGCGCCGGAGGTAATACCTTCGATGTAGAGGCGGGAGGAGAACATAAACATGATGAGCAGCGGAACCGTTGCAATGGCAAAGCCCGCGATCATCGCGCCGTAGTCCGTAGAACCCGTGGAAGAAGAATAAGTCTGAACAGCTACGGAGATAACCTGCTTCTTGTTGGAGTCAATAACGAGAAGCGGCCAGATGAAGTCGCCGTAGAAGGAAATCATGTTCATTACGACGAGGGTTGCAAGGATGGGTTTGGCAAGCGGAACGGCGATTTTGTAAAACGCCTTGAATTCCGTGCAGCCGTCGATACGGGCGGCTTCGAAAAGCGCCGGAGACTGACCGGAGATGAAGGTTCTGCAAAGATACATGCCCATGATCTGTCCGCCGGATACCCAGGGAAGCCAGAGCGCCCACCATGTGTCTTTCAGGTGAAGGCGCTGAACGAGCTTGATGGCAGGGGTCAGCGTAAGTACGCCGGGAACCATCATGAGCGCCAGCATCAGCATGAACAGGAAGTTCTTGAGCGGGAACTCAAGACGGGCAAATACATAACCCGACATGGCGGCAAGCGAAACAACCATAACCGTACCGATGGCAACGGTGATCATGGAGTTAATCATGTTTTGGAACATGTCATTCCATGCAACAGCATAATTGCCCCATTCCGGCGGAATCGGAATCGCCCAGAGGTTGGCGTAAAACTGCGCCTGATTCTGAAGGGAAAGGAAAACCATCAGAAAAATCGGAATAAACGCCAGAAGAACGAAGATCACCGTGATGACGGTAACGAAAATCTGGAAGGAAGCTTCGCGTCTTCTGCGCTTTTTACCCTGCTCAATGGCAGCAGCGCTTCTTTGACGAATCTCATTTGGTTTCAAAGCAGCATTTTGATTGTTATTCATACAGCGAACCCTCCTTTCCTTAGTTCAGTTCCTGCGTCTTCATGCGCATGTTGATGATACTGCCGATCAAAATGACAACGAACATGACAAGACCCATCGCGCAGGCATAGCCGTACTGGCCGAACTTGGTGGCGGCGTAGTACAGTTCAAGGCCGGGAACATACGTTGCATAGCCCGGGCCGCCCTTGGTCAGCAGGTAAACTCCGCCGTAATCCTGAACGGCGCCGATGAAGGTTGTGATGATCAGCATCTTCATCTGCGGGGAAATCAGCGGCAGATGGATATGGAAGAAGTTCCACATGGGGTTTGAACCGTCAACTTTCGCCGCTTCAAACAAATCTGCCGGAATGTTGATGAGCGCGCCATAGTATACAAGGAAAGCAAAGCTGTTTACAAACGGGAAGCCCATGAAGATGATCGCCCAAAGCGCAGTCTTTTCATTGCCCAGCCATACCCTCGTCCAGCTGTCAAGACCGACGGCTCTTAAAAGGCTGTTCAGCGCGCCGATGTTCGGGTCATAGATGTTGGACCACATGAGGGTAGAAACAACGCCGGGAACAACCATCGGAAGAACAAGCAGCAGGCGGAACCAGTATCTTCTCTTGCTGCTTTCGCCGTTTCTCGTGCGCATGGCGAAAACGAGTTCGGCCAGAAGAAGCGGAACCGTCAGAAGCTTTGCAAAGGAGCAAACCATCATAATAAGAAGGTTTTTAACGCCCAAGAGGAAGTAGCCTTCCGTGATCATCTTTTCGAAGTTGTCAAAGCCAATGAAGCTTACTTCGCGCATGGTCTTGGTCGCAAGGCTCCAGTCGGTGAAGGCATAGAAGAACGCCTGAAATACGTTATAATACTGGAACACAATGATGAGCGCCAGGGACGGCGCGAGCATGAGGTAAGCCGTCTTATGCTTGTAAAGCGTCTGGAAGAATTTCTTGGCAATGCTGCGGGAAGCGGGGAACGTGATGATTGCAAAGACAAGGAGAAGCGCCAGAAGCGCGATCCACACATAGGTGGTGATTTCCTTGATCTGCGCCATCAAACCCAGATTGTCCAGAGCATCAGTCGAGAAGGAATACAAGTTTTCCGTTACCGTTACGATGTAGCTGACGTTCTCGCCAAAGTATACCTGGGAAACATCCTGATCCAGATACATGGTCTTGAACTGCATTACGCCGTTGGTATCGAAAACGTAGATATCGCCTTCACGCGTGCCGCAGGCAATCCAGCGTCCGTCCTTCGAGGCGTCAGCGGAACGGCCGTTGCCCTCGAGATCAATATGGAAGATTTCTTCAAGTTCAGGCGTGTACTTATAGAGATTTGCGGTGTTGTCAAAAGCAACGATCTCGCCGGTGGTCTCTATAACGCGCACAGCGTACAGCTCCGAGGAGCAGACAACTTCCTTTTCTACCTTGCCTTCAAGATCCGAAATACAAACGCGGCCGCGGGCGGTGCCGTATACGATGCGCTCGCCATCGGGCATAAAGGATAGAGACTGAACGGTGTTTTTAAGGGAAATTCTGTTGATCTCTTCTCCGGTATTGACGTCGATAACAGAGAGGATATGTTTCATCTTGTTATAGCCGATGGAAACAAGCAGCCTTCCGGTCTTCTGATCATAGTCAAGATCATAGATGCGGTTGGCCTGTTTATAAGTAGATACCGCTTCGCCTGTTACAATATTATAGATATAAATATTGCTGTCCTGAGACGCAACGATGACCCATTGCTTTTCACTGTCATACGCGATCGCAGTTACGGCGCCCTTGATATCGTGATGCCAAAGCTTATTCTCGTCCTTGTCAAACGCCATTACGGTGTTTTGATAGGTGCCAAGCACGGTGATGCCGAGATCCTCGTCCACCAGAACCTGACTGTTCTGAAGGGAGGAGCCAAACTCTTCGGGATGGAAGATATCTGTTTGATTCGACGCGTAAAGATTTACGCCAATGGCAGCCGCCAGGGCAATAAACAGTACGACAGTCACAATCAAACAGGATTTTATGATTTTTCCCGTCTTTTCTGCGCTCTTTTGATTGCCGTTCAGCACAGTCTTCAACTCCTTGTCATGGAAAGTATCGAAAAAACGCGCGTGTGTGAGTCAAAATGCAGGCTTTTTCATCCTGCGCGGCCTTGAGAAATGTTTTTCTTTAAAACGCTGCGGAACGGTCGGAACCGTTCCGCAGTGTAAAAACTCATTTAATTGTCAGGCAAAACACCCGACAAACTTGAATTTTATGCTGAATTAGTTGCCGGTGGGCTCGTTCTGCGGGTTGTCGAGGTCAGCCATGGAGATATCGCTGGCAGCCATTACGTCGGGAGCAAACTTGAGCTGGTTGGCCTGATGCATCTCTGCCCAGGTGTCAACATCGATCTTGCCATCGAGGAAGTCCATGGAGTAGCCGTGCCAGGCGCGCAGAGCTTCCTGGTTGTCGCCTACGCCGCGGGCCAGAGCCTGGCCGAAGCCCTTCTGAACGTTACCAATGTATTCGATGTGGTCGAACATTTCGCCCAGTCTGCCTTCGAGCTCGATGCCCTTGATCAGGGGGAGTCCATCCGGAACGCCGCCGTTGGCGATCAGAGCTTCCATGAATACGGAGTAGCCCT
>JAZSFI010000233.1:0-3886 GCA_045532135.1 Clostridia bacterium
ACCGTTTATTATGCGTACATATGGTGACAAAATATGCGCCGGGCGTGCTGTAATCAAAATCCTTTAGCCGCGGATGTTTCCGTTTCGGCAAATTCTTCATAACCGTATTCTTTTCCTTCTGCATTTTTATCGCAGGATGAAGGTTGCCCCACACCTTTTCTATTGCTTCTCGGCACATTCGCTTTCGGCGGGAGCAAGCTCCCGCTCTGCGATCCAATACCCCGCTTCGCAAAGCGCATTCATCGCCCTTTCAAAATTCTCTTCCTTTACCAAAATATAGTCCGTGTTATAGGTAGACACAGCAAATATCCCGATCTGGTTTTCGGCGAGTATCGTTGTGATTTTTGACAGGATTCCGATCAGGGAAAAATCGAGCGTTCCCTGGATGCGGAAGGCTTTCCATCCGTCTTCGCGGTGGGTGGCGTTCGAGGGCGCATACCGGGTTTCACAGACGAGGGAGATCTCCTTGTCTGTTTTTGACAGGAAGAAGAATCCCTGTGTAAGGTCAACATCGCATATTTTTGATACTTTGCATACCGTAAGCCTTTGGGGAAGAATCTGTAGAATCATGTTTGCCTCCGATACAAGGATTCATGTGCATAGGACAGGTCAGCATATCGGCTTCCATTCGAACATCTTTATTATTTGTTCCTCTTGATTTCATCCATCTCCGCAATGAGCTCACTTAATGGCCTGTATTCGCCGCCCCACCATTCGAAAACGCGCATGCCTTCGTCTTCCAAAACGGATTCGATCAGCTTTATTTCAACGCCGAGCCTATTAAGAATCCCTTCTCTGTCAAGAGGTTGATGATCAAAAGGCAGAAGCTTTGAAAATTCTTTATAGCTTACGCCGCATACCACCGTTTTGATGCCCAACGACGCGATGGCGCAAAGGCACCTCTCGCAGGGCGCACAACTGGTAAAGAGAACGGATTCGCTTAAAACGCTGTCGGGATATTTTCCTGCGCACTTGTAAGCAAGGTTGTATTCCGCGTGTCCGAACACGCCTTTCTTAAAGTCGTGAGTGTTTTCGGCTTCCTCCAAAATTTCACCGCCGTGAACAAGGACTGCCCCGAAAGTTTCAAATCCCTTTTTGCCCGCGCTGACCGCCAGTTCATAGGCTCTAAGCATATATTTTTCGTATTCCATGATTGCCTCCGGTTCATTGAATTGTTCTGCTTTCTTTGACAAAAAGGCTGACCCCGCATAATTGCCCCGGGGTCAGCCCAACAAAAATACCTTCGGAAAACTATTTCCACAATTTGCTCAACCAGCCCATTGCCTTGGGTTGGGTATGAGGAATACCATTTATCCCGGCAAATTCCGCGGCATACGAATCCTGGCTCGCAACGATGGTAACATTTTCGGATTGCATGAAAGCATCATTTGAAATGGTCTCTACGCTGTCCGCAATGGTAATCGAAGTCAGGTTTTTGCATCCGCGAAACGCATGCACGCCAATGGAAAACACACCGTCCGGCACAGTAATTTCCTCAAGACTCGAGCATCCCTGAAACGTTTTTTCTTCAATCGTTTTTACGCCCTTCGGGATCGCAATTTCCTTCAGATTTTTACACCCGTCAAATGCATATTTTCCAATCGACTGAATGCTTTTCGGCAGCGTGATTTCCGAAAGGTTTTCACAGAAGCGGAATGCATAATCGCCGATGGAAAGCGTGCCTTTCGGGATTGTATAGGCGTCTGCCGGATCGGGAATCAGATAGCAAATCAGCTTCTTTTCCTCTTTGTCAAACAAAGCGTTATCGATGAGAGCAAGTCTCGGATGATCCGGCGAAATGACAATTTCACTTAAAACGCTGCACGCCTGAAACGGATTTCCGTACATCGTCTCAATGGTGTCAGAAAGCGTAACGGACTGAAGATTCGTCATGCAAAACGCACCTTCTCCAAGCGTTTTCAGATTCTTGGAAAGCGTAACTTCCTCCAGATTTCTGTTCATGGTAAATGCATAATCTTCAATGGTTTCAACGCTGTCCGGAATAACAACCGTCTTCAAGCCTTTGAAACTAAACGCCTCTCTTCCGATGGATACAATTTTGTATCCGTTAATCGACTCGGGAATCGTAAGTTCTTTGTTTTTTCCAACATACCTAACGATCATCGCGGTGTTGTCCGTTAAAGGAACATATTCATAATCATCGCTCTGAGAATCTTCCTCTGCCGTTTCCGCAATCGCTTTGATGCTGTTTTCTTCTGCATATTTCTTCGCATACGCATTGCTGCCTACGTTCAGCGTAAGAGCTTCGCAGTCATAAAACGTTTCTTCCCCAATCATTGTTACGCTGCCGGGTATGGCAAGCGTCTCCAAAGACCTGCAGCTGTCAAATGCAGATCTTCCGATTGACGTTAATCCATCCGGAAGAACAACGTTCGTAAGTCCATCGCATAACATAAATGCTCCGTTACCAATAGAAGTAACGCCTTGAGGAACCGTAATTTTTGTAAGCATATCGTTGCCGGTAAACGCATAATCTCCGATCGACAGAATTCCTTGCGGGATCGTATACTCCTCATATTCAAGGCCGGCCGGATAACAGATCAACCGCTTTTCCTGCTTATCAATCAAAACATTGTCGATAATCGAGTATCTCGGATGATCCTCTTTGATAATGATCTCGCTTAACCACAGACAGGTGTCAAAGGGATTTCCCTCGATCGTTTGAATTCCGGCAGGAAGCGTGATCGTCGTCAGCCCTGTGCAGCAGAAAAACGCGTAATTTCCAATAAACGTTACGCTGTCCGGAATCAAAATGGACGATAACTCACTGCATCCGTCAAACGCACTCCTTTTTATCGATAAAAGACCCTCCGGAAGCACAACGCTTTTCAAGCTTGTACATTCGTAAAATGCATCGGATCCAATAGAGACAACACGATGTCCATTCAGCTGATCCGGAATAATCAGGTTTTCTTCCAAACCGCTGTACGCAACGATCTCCGCTGTCTGATCGGCCAAAAGAGTATATTGATAGTCCCCGCATGCCAATCCCCGGTTATTTCCTTCGGAAACCGCATAAGCAGTAATCAGGAGCATCAATGACAACGCTGCCACAATAAACTTTTTCATTTGAACTCTCCTTTTTCCAATAATTGCATTAATTTTAGTATACTACGGTTTTTATGTCAATAGTATTTATTTATTCCTTCCGGGATTATAGATCACAGCGCGTTTTCATCGATGCGTCTGACGAGGCTTTGGGTATAAGGCGTGAAATATTTTTTCCAGAAACGGATCGCAGTGGGGTTTATGGATTCGCAGTCCACGCCGATCAGGGGCGTTTTTTCGTTTTTCAGCGTTTCAAGGACAAAATCCAACAGCGCAGAGGCGATATTCTGCCCCCGGAATTCGGGAAGACAGTACGCGCCGCAGATGTTTTGGATGGACGGATGCGCGGCAATAAAATTCTCGCCCTCATCCTGAACCTCTATGTATGCGCAGATTTCCCCATTCATTTTTGCAATGAATGTGCGCGGGGGATCGGCCTGCCTTATGTCAAGCCATTTTTCGATCACCGTTTCATCCGATTTCATAAACGCAGGGCTTTTGGAAAGATGCATATTCAGCGCGCGTCGAAGATGGCGGATTTTTCCTCCATCATCTTTCGAAAGCTCCGAAAATTCCAAATTCTCAAAGGAAACATCCATCCCGTCCGTCGGTCTCATAAGATCAACGCATCGTTTTCCAAACCCGTACTCAAAAAACGCTTCCTTCGCATCTTCATCCGGATCATACAGCGTGATTGTATGGCTGGCCGCGCCGGCTTGCGCCCATTTTTCTGCTGCCGCCTGATAAAGCCTCTGATAAATCCGCTTTCGGTTCTCTTTGACCGCCGCATGCGCATGAAGAGGCGAATACACGCCCA
>JAZSFI010000271.1:0-1920 GCA_045532135.1 Clostridia bacterium
TGCTTTTTGCATTTTCGGCGTATAATGGATGTAATTTAAGCATCCGGAGGGATAGTGCGATGGCGAAAATGTGTGTGCTGGACGAATTTAAAGAGTGCACCGGCTGCGGGGACTGCGAGATGTGCGATCTTGACCCGAACAAAAAATGCGATAACTGTATGAAATGCGTAAACACCGATGGCGCTGAATTCCGCGGAATTCGGATTGATGATGTGGAACTTCCGGAGAATGACGAAGACAACAAGGCGTTTCTTAAAGAGCTTCAAAAGCAGGCGGTTGACAAAGAGGATTAAGCATGATTCGGTTTCTGGTGTTTTCTGATTTGCATATGGAAGATCCGACGGACGGAAGAAAGCGATTAAAAAGCATTCTGGATCGTGCAAAGTCGGAAAAAGCGGAGTTTATTGTTTCGCTGGGCGATCTTTGTTTTCCGACAGAAGAATATGCGTTTGTTCATGAAATGTTCAAATCCGCCGGTATTCCCATATATCATACCATCGGAAACCACGATGTGCAAAACTGGAATGTAAACGAAGCGCTTAAGTTTCTCAAGAAAGATAAGTCGTACGAAGCGTTTGAAAAAGATGGATACAAGTTTATTATTCTTGATACTTGCTACTGGAAAACAGAAGATGGCGAATACCATTTTCCAAACAAGAAAAGAATAAAATCGAACTATCCATGTCTTCCTGAGGAGGAACTTCTGTGGCTTAAAGATCAGCTGTCTGACGGGAAAAAATACATCATTTTTTCTCATATGAGCCTCGTTAATCCTTTTATGCATCGTGGAATCGCCAATAAAGAAGCGGTGCAAAAGATATTTGATGGCAAGAATATTCTGCTTTGCATGAACGGACACGATCATGGAAGCGATTTAAAGATAATCAACGGGGTGCCTTACTATACCGTTAATTCCGCGTCCCAATTCTGTTGGTGGGGTGGAAATCCTCCGGGCAGCGAAATCAAAAACCTGTTTTACAAGGATGCTTTAAACGTAATTGTGGAATTGGATGCGGAAGAAATCCGCATGATCGGAATGGAGTCGGAATTTTGCGGTCTCAGGCCCGAAGATGTCGGCGTGCTTGATTATAAATGGAACGGTGCAGATGTCCATCCCGAAACGCTTTCCTGTGTTTTGAAACGCTGAGCCTGATAAAAAACTACAAATGATACCCAAACAAAACGGCCTGTTCAGTCTGCTTTGGAGAGAAAGATTATCCCAAGCAGGCACACAGGCCGTTTTGAAAATTACAGGCAATTTGCAATTCTTTCAGCAATATCGGATGTATTGTCTTTTTCCGAAATCATATGGATGTCGCTCTTTTCTTCGTCAAAACATCCGTGCTTTTTCTCAAGCATCATTGAAACGGGCGGGGGCAGCACGCCTCGCATGCGCTGCGCGAATCGGGATTTGATTGTTTCAATGTCCGCGGTGACAAGTACGCGATATGCGCCCTCGGGCAAAAGGGCAAGATGCTCCTTTTCGGAGATTACATAGATGATGTGTTCGCCGTTCATCGCTTCGGATAGCTTCTTTTCAAAAAGCTTTTTTGCAATCGTTTCATTTTTGGCAAGCCTAATAAAGTCTTTGCCTGTGTAAACTTCTGCATGGATTTTTTCTTTTAACGCTTCGGCAAGCGCGGATTTTCCCGTGCAGCTTTCGCCGAAAATACCGATAACCATGTTTTTTCTCCTTTAAGTCGCTTTTAAGTATATCGTAATCATAACTTTTTCCGATAAACAACGCATCCGTCCAATTTCATGCAAAAATTAAATCCCGCCTTTTCATACATGCCCAGCGGTCCATGATAAGCATGATTTTCGTCGTGCTCAAAGGGATACGCCTCCACAAAATCATATCCTTCGACCTTTGCCTGATCACAAACAACCTCAAGCAGTTTTCCTGCAATCCCACGCCCT
>JAZSFI010000408.1:0-2007 GCA_045532135.1 Clostridia bacterium
AGCGGTAGCTGCCGCGGATCAGTGGAATGGCGCAGTAGGTGCATTTGTTGTCGCAGCCGTTGGAAATCTTGATGTAGGTGGTGTAGGGCGGCGTGGTCAAAACGCGCTGCGTATCCAAAAACCGCTCGCCGTCGCAGGTGAAGACGGGTTTTTCGCCCATTTCCGCTTTTTTCAGCATCTCAATGGTTCGCGCGTAATCTGAAACGCCCATAAAACCGTCCACTTCGGGGATTTCATCCGCGAGCGCTTCCGAATACCTTTGCGAAAGGCAGCCGGTTACGAACAGCTTTTTGAGTGTTCCGGCCTTCTTGTATTCGGCCATTTCGAAAATCGCATCGATGGATTCTTCCTTCGCGGGCTCAATGAAACCACAGGTGTTGACAAATACAATGTCAGCCTCTGCGGGATCGGCCACAATCTCATAGCCGTTGTCCCGCAAAATACCCAAAAGCACTTCGCTGTCCACGCGGTTTTTGCTGCAGCCCAGTGAGACCATACCTACTTTTACGGCCATAGTGTTTGTCCTTTCTGTTTTCCGGGGCTTACATAAAGCTGTCGTCCCCGAAAAGCTCGATGTATTGTTCGCGGGTGATGAGGACTTCGCGGGATTTGCTGCCTTCGGACTGGCTGACCAGTCCGCGCGCGGCCATTTCATCAATCAGGCGGCCGGCGCGCGCGTATCCGACGCGCAGCTTTCTTTGCAGCATGCTGATGGAGGCCTGACCTGCATCCATAACGGCGCGAACCGCCACGGGGAAGAGGTCATCGACCGTGTTATCGGCTTCTTCTTCGCGTTTGTCGCTCTTTTCAGCGTCCGAGAGAACTGCGTTTTCCATGTGGGAAATGATGTCTTCATCGAAATTGGTATCGTGAACGCTGGAGATATAGTTGACGACATTCTGTACCTCGTCCTCGCTGACCCACGCGCCCTGTATGCGCATGGGCTTGTTGCGGTCAGGCGGCAGATACAGCATATCGCCGCGCCCGAGGAGCGATTCCGCGCCGTAGGAGTCCAGAATGGTTCGGGAGTCTACGCCGCTTGCGACGGTAAAGGCAATTCGGGTGGGAATGTTGGCCTTGATAACGCCGGTAATGACGTTGACGGACGGGCGCTGGGTGGCGATGACCAGATGCATACCGGCGGCGCGGGCAAGCTGCGCAAGACGGTTGATGGCTTCTTCCACGTCGTGCGGCGCGGTCATCATAAGGTCGGCAAGCTCGTCTACAATAATGACGATCTGCGGCATGGGCTTTTCGCCGTCCTGCAGCTTTTTATTGTAGGACTGGATGTTTTTTGCGCCTCTTGCAGCGAATTCCTTGTAGCGCCTTGTCATTTCGCTGACCGCCCATTCAAGCGCGCTTGCGGCCTTCTTGGGATCGGTGACGACGGGAACGAGGAGGTGGGGGATGGTGTTGTAGACGTTGAGTTCGACCATCTTGGGATCGATCATGATCATGCGCACTTCCTCAGGCGTGGCTCTGAAGAGAATGGAAATGATGATGGCGTTGATACAGACGGATTTACCGGGACCGGTCTGGCCTGCAATCAGTACGTGGGCCATGCTTGCAAGATCGGCCACGATCATCTTTCCGCTGTTGTCCTTGCCGAGCGCAACGGCAAGACGAGATGCGGCTTTTCTGGCTTCGTTTGATTCCAGAACGTCGCGCAGGTGAACGACTTCTTTTTTAAGGTTCGGAAGCTCGACGCCCACCGCGCCCTTTCCAGGAATCGGGGCTCCGATGCGAACGGTTACAGCGGCGAGATTCATGGCGATGTCGTCGGCATACTGGGTGATCTTGCTGACCTTAATGCCGGGCGCGGGCAGAAGCTCGAATCTGGTTACGGCAGGACCGTGGGAAATACCGATAATTTTGACCTGAATGGAGAAGGACTGAAGCGTCTGAACGAGCTTTTCCGCTCTTTGCATGTCGCTTGGGTCATACCCCTCGGTGGGCGCGACATAGCCGCTGGTTTCCATAAGGTCAATGGGCGGGAAATCGTAATCG
>JAZSFI010000024.1:0-1527 GCA_045532135.1 Clostridia bacterium
TTCGGCGGCTTGGGCGGATTTGACGGTTACGGCGGGGGCCATAGAGAATCGGCGGAAAAACGCGCGGCAACGGGCTGCGGCGTTGTCGTCTACAAAGGCCTTGTCCTCACCAACTAGCACGCCGACGGCGACGCTACGCGCCTGACTGTTTCCACGCTCGTTTCCGAAGAGGAATACGACGCTACGCTCGTTTCCTACGACGAAGCGGCTGATCTTGCCCTCATTTATGTACCTTCTCTTGACCTTCCCGCCGTTCCTCTGGGCGACAGCGATCAGCTCCAGGTCGGCGAATGGGCCATCTGCATCGGAAATCCTCTGATGGAGGAGCTGCGCGGCACCGTTACAGCGGGCATCGTCTCCGCCATCGACCGAAAGATTGATTCCAACACCACCACAGACAAATACGGATTAAAGCGCACCGTAACCAATTCCATGATCCAGATTGACGCAGCCATCAACTCCGGCAACTCCGGCGGCGGCATGTTCAATGTATTGGGTCAGCTCATGGGCATTCCCTCTCAGAAATACTCCGGCAGCTATTTCTCCGGCTCCAGCATTGAAGGCATCGGCCTTTGCATTCCGATCAATACCGCAAAAGCCCTGATCTCGGAAGCCATTGTCTCCATCGAAACCGGCGCAGCATCGGGAAATGCGCCCTCCACCAAAGCCCCTGCCGGCTCCAGCATCAAAAGCGGTAAGCCCGCGCTCGGCGTTACCGTGCACGCTGTCACCAACACCAACGACTATTTTGTCTATGAAGGCGCGCTGCCCGGCGGCATCATGATCGACGAGGTGTACGAAAACAGCCCCGCCGAAGCCGCAGGCCTGAAACCCTACGACATCATCGTCGAGGTAGACGGAACCATCACCTCCTCCACAACCGTCATCACGCAGGCGCTTGCCTCTCACGAAATCGGCGACACTTTGAACGTAAAGGTCTATCGCGTTGAAAACTATGAAAACGCCAATTCCATTTCCGATCTTGGCGAAGGACAGTATATCGACTTCGAAGTCGAGCTTTTCGAGTTCAACATCAACACCTGACAAATACAAAAATCGCAGCCGGAGTTTTATTCCGGCTGCTTTTTCTATGCAATTGAGAAAAGCGTAAGGCTTGCAATGTTCTCAAATGTTTCCGGCGTGAAATCGAAAAATCCTGTTGAACCCAAAATAATCTCCGCGCCGCCAGCGTCCACTTCAATCAGCGCATGCCCCGACACGCTCATGCCCGCGTCTGCCTCGTCCTTCTGAACGGAAACGGTCGTTCCCGGAATCCGTTCCCGATTATACAGAAGGGAAAGCGTCGTGTTCACCTGCGCGCTTTCGGGCACGTTGAAATTGTACGCGATATAGTAGATGCCGGGATCAAGAATAAGCACCCTCGTTCTTTCCTTCACCAATCCCTCATCGCTCATAAGAGCGGTTGCGTTCAGCTCGACTCTGCGAAACACCGCGCCGTCCGGCGTCGTTACGCTTGGCGTGGACTCATTGACCGCAAGTTCGCCCTCATGATAGAAAAAGCCGTAC
>JAZSFI010000143.1:0-3343 GCA_045532135.1 Clostridia bacterium
TAGACTGTTTTTAGTGGTCAAAGAGTTGGATCAGGAATATGTTCTTATATCCGATGGAGACACCCGAAAGATGGATAAGCCCAAAAAGAAAAAGCGTAGGCATCTGAAACAGGTTTCTGAGCCCAATCAAACAATTGTTGAACGATTGACAAGCGGCCAACAGGTACTCGATCACGAAGTGCGCCATTGGCTTTCTAACGAGGAGGAGTAAAGCTTTGTCCAAGTCTGATGTTATCGAAGTTGAAGGCGTTGTAACGGAATCCTATCCGAACGCCATGTTCGAAGTACAGCTGCCCAACGGTCATAAGATCCTGGCTCACGTATCCGGAAAAATGCGCATGAACTACATCCGCATCTATCCCGGCGATAAGGTCACCATTGAGCTTTCGCCCTACGATCTGACCAGAGGTCGCATCACCTGGCGCAGTAAGTCGTAAATTCCAAAAAGGAGGAACCACCGATGAAGGTAAGGCCGTCCGTTAAAGTGATCTGCGAAAAGTGCAAGATCATCAAGCGTAAGGGACATGTTATGGTAATCTGCGAAAACCCCAAGCACAAGCAGAAGCAGGGCTAAGGGATAACGCATGATAAAAAGGAACTGCGTCAAATGACACGGTTCCTTTTATTATGCAATGAGAGGGCAGTGACGGATTTCTTGCTCTTTATTATGATGAATTTAGTACCGGATCCGATTCTGATAGCCGGTTAGAAGATGTTCGTGATACAGATGGGAATCGTTTCCGGATGTAAGAACAACGGGAATGACAAATCCGTTTATTTCCCTGAACTCGATAACGGTGAGAGATGAATGCGTAAAACCAAAGTGGACGGAAAACATGGGGTAGGGGATATCGAGAACGCAGCTTAGAAATGCTGCGCCGAAACCTTCATGAGCGAATAGTGCGACACGATTGTCGTTCGCCTTGACTGCTTTATAGAGGTTTTTTTCACGAATATGTTCATAGCCTAATGACAAAAGGAAATCATCCGCTTCAGTTTGGATGCGCTCAATTCCTTTTTCCAGATGATATTTTTCAATATCGGGATGCGTATACCACTTTTCGCCCAACAAACGCATTTCATTGCTGACAAAAAGCTCAGCAGTCGGAGGATTTCGAAATGCCCACGTTCTTCCACCGTCCGGTTTATCAACACAAAGTTCGTCCCATGCATGCGATTCATTGCACCAATCAAGCTTTGTGATCTGCTTTTTGCAAATCTGGGAGGTGGGAATGGCGGTCTGATATGCGCGGGTGGATGTAGAAGCAAAGATTTTATCGATTCCCTGAAGGGTAATACGTCTGGCTACAGCTTCTGCCTGTCGTTCACCAAGGGGCGTTAACTGATCCGGGTCGTAGATCGGATCACCGTGACGGACAAAGTAAAGAAGCATAATAAATCCCCCCTTATCGAATAAATGAAACAGATGATTTCATTATAACGCTCAAAACAAACAAGTCAAGATATGCCAATCCAGAAAGCCCCTTAAAAAAGAATTGCGTTTTTTTTTCAAATTGTGTATAATGACAGGGTATGATCGGACTTGTATTTGGTCCTGAAAAAATCCGGAGAAAAAGATCATGTACAAAAGAATCGGAAAGCGAATGCTGATCCGGCTTATGAAGCTTATCAATATTTTGGGCAGCGCATATCTTTTCTGGAACGCCTGGCACTATTACTATTCGCCAAGATTCCGGATCGGTCAGATTGGTTACGGCGACATTCTCGTCATTCTCGTATACTGCCTGATTCAGCTTTTGCTCAACAGAACCTATAATGCATACGATATCGGCAGCTCCAACACATGGGCGCTGTTTTATTCCTTGTGTCTTGCCGACGGCGTAGGACTGGTAATCTATATTCTCATCATGTGGATTGGTTGGTGGGACATCCCGAATCCTTTCCCGCTGATGGCTGTATTTGGTGCGCAGATTCTTTGGAACGCTCTATGGAGCATTTTCGTCAATCGGTTATATTTCAGGCTTCATAAGGCGAAAAAGACTGCGATTATTTATAAAGATGATTCGGATTTGATCAAGCTTAATGAAATTGACAGATATAAAACGAAATTTGAGGTTGTAAAATACATCCGTGATCCTGAGAATCTTGATGATATCAAGCGTCAGCTTCAGGATATCCGCGCAGCTTTTGTTATCGGTATAGATGCAACTCTTCGAAACCAGCTTACAGAGCACATGATAGACACGGGAATTACCGGCTATTTCGTGCCGCATGTGGGCGACGTTATCCTGGCAGGCGCAAAAAACATGCATCTTTTCAGCATTCCTACTATGCGCGTAAGCCGCGCGGAACTATCGCCGGAATACATGCTTGTAAAGCGCGCAATGGACATCGGGATCTCGCTTTGCGCGCTGATTGCATTAAGCCCGATTATGCTGCTTACGGCGATTGCGGTTAAATTATGCGATGGCGGCCCTGTTTTGTATAAACAGGAGCGGCTGACCAAGGACCGAAAAGTTTTTAAGATTCTGAAATTCAGAAGCATGTATGTGGATGCGGAAAAGGACGGCGTTGCACGGCTGGCAGCGAAAGACGACAGCCGAATTACGCCTGTCGGCCGCATTATCAGGCTTTGTAGAATCGACGAGCTTCCGCAGCTTTTGAACATTCTTTCCGGGAGCATGACCATTGTCGGCCCCCGCCCGGAGCGCCCGGAGATTGCGGAAGAATATGAAAAAGAAATGCCATCCTTTGCGCTCAGACTTCAGGTCAAGGCCGGACTTACGGGCTATGCACAGGTTTATGGAAAATATAATACGCAGCCGTATGACAAGCTGCAGATGGATCTTTTGTATATCAACAATATGTCCATTATCCGGGACATTCACCTTATGTTTGCAACGGTCAAAATCCTGTTTATGAAGGAAAGCACGCAGGGCGTGAATGAGAATCAGACAACCGCGATATCTGAAAATATGCAAATGGATTCGTAAAGGGCGGGAGGTGCGAAAAAATGACGGAGTATTCCATTCTTATGTCCGTGTATTACAAGGAAAAACCCGAGTATTTTCGCGCTGCCATCCAAAGCATGATCGATCAGACGGTGAAAGCCGATGATTTTGTGATTGTATGTGACGGCCCTTTGACGGATGAACTGGAAGGCGTTCTTTTATGGGCGCGCGGAATCCTCGGAGACAGCCTCAAAATTGTGCGAATGCCCGTAAACGGCGGCCTTGGAAAGGCTTTGAACGAGGGACTTAAGCACGTCAAAAACGAGCTTGTCGCGCGTATGGATTCCGATGATGTTTCCCTTGAAAACCGCTGCGAAATGCAGCTTAACGCGTTTGAGGAGCATCCGGAGATTTCCGTTATGAGCGGAACC
>JAZSFI010000140.1:0-1789 GCA_045532135.1 Clostridia bacterium
TCGATGCTGACAATTGTTTCCATTACATCGTCATTGTGACTGCCGATCGCGGCCTGCTTCATACGGCTGAACAGCTCGTCGTTCTGTGTTTCCTTAAGCTGCCACCAGCCGCACTTCAGCGTATCCGCAAGCGCACTGCTCTTTTCCTTTGATTCGGGCATTTTTTCAATATCGCAGAGCAGTTCGTCATAGGTTTCGCGGAAGCTCTTGCCGTTGGGTTTGAGGTGCCAGAGCTTAAGTTCTTCAACCTTTTTCATTACACGTCTGACCAGTGTGTCGTTTTCGTGTTCGTTCATTGCGCACAAATCCTTTCTTATCAGCTTGCGCCCCTCATGAAGATGCCACTTTACCGTTCCCTTGGGCATCCTCATATGGTCAGCGATTTCGGCAATGGAAAGTCCTTTGAAATAGTGAAGGTCGACTATTGTTTTCACCTTATCGGGCAATTTCGATATGCTTTCGTGAAGATCGCCGGTGTCGGTGTCGTATACCTCAAGCGTGCTTACACCTGTTTCGTATTCGATCTGCATTATGTCCTCGAAGCTGATGCAGTCACGGTATTTCAGCATCATGCTTTTTGCGTGGTTGCGCGCGATACGGCAGACCCATGCGGCGTACTTTGACGGGTCACGCAGTTTATCGAGTTTAAGCCATGCCGAGACAAATGCGTCCTGTGCGGCGTCTTCTGCCATGTATATGCTTGATGTTATCGCTTTTGCCGATGCTGTGACGATCTTCTGATACCGACAAACCAATTGCTCATATGCGTCGGTTCTGCCGAGCAGTGTCAGCGCGACAAGGGTTTCATCGGTTTCCTGTAAATGATTTTTGTTTTCCATTGCATTTTCCTCTTTATTACGGCCGTTGCAATATAGACGGATAAACGAGGCGAAAGGTTGGCGATTGTAAAAAAATTATTATTCTTTTTCGACAATATCGACTTCTATGCCGAGTTCGTCAAATCCTGCAAGGTCCTCCTCGGATGCGTTCCAGTCTGTGATGAGTACGTCAAGCCGGTCTGCCGGGCATACGCTGACTATTGAGTCAAAGCCGATCTTCTCTGTCGGGAACAGGCCTATTGTCTTTTTTGAGCTGTCTATTACCGCGTTTATGAATGTGCTGTAGTGCGATTTCTGGATGGACATTCCGAATTTGGGCGAAATGCAGGCCGAGGTTATGAAGCATTTGTCGAACCGCAGGCGTTTTATCATGTCTATGGCAAAGGCGTCGTAGCAGTTGCCCTTGTTGTCCATCTCACCGCCGAGCAGGATCACCTGGATGTTGTCGCATTTGCGGAGTTCTTCGGCTATGATTATGGTGTTGGTGACTACTCTTATGCGGATGTCTGTCGGGAGATTCTGCGCCATGAAGTATCCTACCGTTGCCGAAGTGATGAAAACCACGTCGTTGGGCTTTATCATCGATACCGCGCGCTTGGCTATGGCGAGGTAGTTTTCCTTGACTTCGGTAATGTCCTTGCAGGTGACCTTCGGCGGTTTTCCTGCGGCTACCTGATGTGTCGGGCTTGCTCCGCCGTGGGTGCGTTTAAGCAGGCCCTTTTCTTCGAGTATGCGCAGGTCGCGTTTTGCCGAGTCGTAGCTGATCGTAAAGCGTTCCTGTATTTCGCCTGTGGTTATGCTTCCGTTCTCTTCAAGTATGTCGAGTATTGCCTGATGGCGTTCTTCTATGAACATTCTGATTCCTCCTGTATCTTAACGGTTGTTCACGATTATCAGCTGATGTTGACATTATATCACGTTTATTCCCGTTTGTCAATACTATTCGTGAA
>JAZSFI010000505.1:0-3790 GCA_045532135.1 Clostridia bacterium
GATTTCTTTTTCTTCGCCGGCTGCGCCGGATACGGAACAAATCAATTCCTTTTTGTCTTCGGTTTCAGAAAACAGGAGATATTCGTTTGATGCGTCTTCTATGATAAAACGCAGTATCACTTCATTGCCCGTTTCATAGACCGAAGGCGCTTTCGGGCGGGAAGGCGTTTGAAAAGCGGGAGAGATGACGCTTGGCTCACGCCCCTTTAAGAAGATTTCCGTTTGCGTAAGCGTTTGAGGCGCGTTTAAAGGCGCGAGCCATACGCGTTTTTGTACGCTCAGCGCTTGTTTGTCGATCAAAAGTTCGACAACCTGATCCGGCTTTTTAAACGCCTCGCCCGTCTCTTCTTTCATAAATTCCGCCATAAGCTTTGCGGCAAAGGATCCGCTTTCTGATGAACGCAGGCGCGTATTCTCGGTGGTTTCATCAAAGCCCATCCAGATGCATGCTGCGATGTCGCTTGTGTATGCCGCCGTCCATGCATCGCGGTTGTAATTTCCGTCAATCGATACTGTGCCGGTTTTGGCGGCGATGGGGCATGGGACGGACTTCAAAGCGCGCGCGCTTCCAGTTTCAGCTGCGGTTTTCAGCATGCTTGTAAGCATATACGCGCTTTCCGATGTGACGGCGCGCTTGTTTGACGGCGTAAACTTGTATACCGTTTTTCCGTTTCTGTCAACGATTCCGGTAATTGCGTGCGCGTGAACGGTCATTCCGCCGTTGGAAAGCGCAGCATAGCCTTTGGTCAGCTCCAAAGGCGTTACCCCCTTGGTCATGCTTCCGAGCGCAAGCGAAAGACCGGTATCGCTCATTTCTACGGGAAGGCCAAAGCGCCTGATATAATCCCGCGTTCGGTCAATCCCGGTAAATTCGATCAGAGAAACGCTTGCAACGTTTAAAGATCGTGAAAGCGCTTCTCTTAGGGTTACAAGGCCGTTATAGCTGTCCCCGGCATTTTTCGGGGCGTATCCTCCGTCAAAAGTGCGCCTGGTGTCATCGACGATGCTGGTCGGAAGCATGCCGAGACCATCAATGGCTGCGGCATAAACGGACAAGGGTTTTAGAGCGGATCCCGGCTGTCTTTTAGCGTCGGTCGCCCGGTTAAAACCCCGTTTTACTTCGTATTCGCGCCCGCCGACGCAGGCAAGGATACCGCCGGTTTTGCTGTCCAGAGCGATAAATGCGCTTTGGGCTTTTGTGCCGTTTGAAGCGTCCTTTGGAAACAGGCTTTCGTCTTTGAAGATCGACTCGATTCTTTTTTGCCGGTCTTTGTCAAGACTTGTGTAGATTTTAAAGCCGCCCGTCAATATTTCATCGGCGCTCAGATTGAGAATTTCTTCCGCCTCTTTAAGCGCAAGATCCCTGTACCAGCCAAATTCATCGTCTGAAGCCTTTGATACGGTTTCGATTTTCTGATTTTTTGCGTTTTCCATGTCCTCTTTTGAAATGTATCCGTCTTCAAGCATTCTTGAAAGCACGTAGTTCCGCCTTTGCTCAGCTTTTTCCGGATTTGAATCGGGCGCGTAGGCGGAGGGGGCTTTGATGATGCCCGCAAGGGTTGCGCATTCGGATAAGGAAAGCTCTTTTGTGCTTTTTCCGAAATACACATTGCTTGCGTTTTCAATGCCGTAAGCGCCGGAGCCGAAATAGACGGTGTTTAAATATGCTGTTAAAATTTCATCCTTTGAAAGCGCTTTTTCAAGCTTGATTGCCAAAACAGCTTCATTGGCTTTTCTTGAAATTTTCTTTTCCTGCGTAAGATGCGTAAGCTTTACAAGCTGCTGCGAAATTGTGGAGCCGCCTTCTTCGTATGCGCCGCTTTTTATATTGTTTATAAGCGCTGAAAAGATGCGCTTTAAATCGACGCCCGAATGCGAATAAAACCGCTTGTCTTCGCATGCAATGAAGGCATATTTCACTTGCTTTGGAATTTCTTCGCTTTTTAGAAAGTTTGCGCCGGCGTTTTGCGCGATGGCGCCCAATTCGTTTCCGTCTTTATCATAAAGAATGCTGGCGGCGCGGGCGTTTGTGATTTTTGAAAGATCCAGTTTTTGCCATGACGGAAAATCAAGCGCATAAAGCGCAACGAGAAATAATGCCAAAGATGCGAAAAGCACAATAAATTTAATTTTTTTCATCCTACAAACCTCCCGGAAATCCTTTCTATTTTGGCGTTTCTCCTTTCTTTTTATGCATTTTCCAGAAGTTGTTCGTGGACATGGCGATGCACGCATTATACAATAAAGACACGAAAACGGAGGCGATGTATGTATGCCAAAATACTGTTATCTGAACATTTCAAGCGCCGTCCTCATTCTGGCAGCGCTTACCGTAACCCTTTGGGGCGGCAGGTTTACTTCTTTAACGTATGAAATATCCGTTGCTCTTTCTTCCCTTGCGCTTATGCTTTTTGTGTTTTCCGCGGCTGTGAGGAGAAAATCTCCTTCTTTTAATCAGGAAAAAGCGGCTTTAAACCAAAGAAATCAGACAAACGGAAAATCCTCGATCCGCTTTACGGACGTTGCGGCAAACGATAATGCGGCAAAAAGCCTGAGAGAGCTCGTGGATTTTCTGAAAAATCCGGAAAAATATGCAAAACTCGGCGCGAGAATTCCGCACGGCGTTCTTTTGTACGGACCGCCCGGCACGGGAAAAACGCTGCTTGCGCGGGCGCTGGCCGGTGAAGCGAATGTACCGTTTATTGCAATGAACGGATCGGATTTCGTTGAAATGTATGTGGGCGTCGGTGCAAGCCGCGTGCGCGAAACTTTCAAAAAAGCAAGAAAGCACGGAAAATGCGTAATTTTTATCGATGAAATTGATACGCTGGGGCGCGCAAGAAGCGCAAGCTCATCAGAAGAGAGGGATCAGACGCTGAATGCGCTTTTAAGCGAAATGAGCGGTTTTTCACCCTCTGACGGAATTATCGTAATCGCTGCAACCAACCGGTGGGAAATGCTGGATCCGGCGCTTTTGAGGCCGGGGCGGTTTGACAGACAGATTGAAGTCGGAATGCCGCAGCTTAAAGAGCGAATGGAAATTTTAAAACTACACGCGAAGAACAAGCCGGTTTCAAAGGAGGTTAACCTTAAAAGCCTTGCGTCACAGACGGCGTTTTTCTCAGGCGCGTCGATTGAGAATCTATTAAACGAAGCCGCCATCCGCGCAGCGCGGCGAAACGCAGATGAAATTGGTCAAAGAGACATTGATGAAGCGTATATTTCTGTAACTGCGGGCGACGACGGACGCGCGCATGAAAACGAGGATGAAAAGACCGTCATTGCCGTTCATGAGGCGGGACATGCGCTTGTCACGCGCGCATTGTATGGAAGCGCCATCCAGAGAATCTCCATTCTGCCGTCCTCCGGCGGCGCAGCAGGCTATAATCTGTTGATTCCCGAGGACAAGAGCCTTTTTACCAAATCGGATCTTGAGAAAAGGATTCTTGTTTTGCTTGCGGGAAGAAGCGCGGAGCAGGTTGTGTTCTCGCCTGAGGGAATTACAACCGGCGCGTCAAGCGATATAAGGCGCGCGAGCGAAATTGCAGTCAATCTTGCCGGAGAGATGGGCTTTTCGGAGCATCCTGCGATTCACGAAAGCACTTTTATAAAGACGTTCGGCGCAAGACACGATCCGAGCGAGAAGGCGCGTAAGCTGCTTTCAGATCTGTATGACGAAAATCTTGTATTTCTTCAGAACAATTTAAAAACGCTGATCGCACTTTCCAACGCGCTTCTTGCCAAGGAAAGCATGCAAAAAGCAGAAATTGACCGTTTTTTCGCGCTCAAT
>JAZSFI010000103.1:0-3047 GCA_045532135.1 Clostridia bacterium
ACCTCAACCCGTCGTTTATTCTCGACCTCACCGCCACCCCGCGTAAAAACAGCAATATCCTCAGTTTCACCGATGCCTACGAACTCAAAAAGGAGAATATGGTGAAACTGCCGGTCATCGTCTATAACCATCAGAGTCGCAACGATGTCATCGCATCGGCACTCGAACTGCAACGCCGTTTGGAAATCGAGGCGAAAGCAGCGGAAACCGACGGAGGAAGATACATCCGTCCGATTGTGCTGTTTCAGGCACAGCCCCGCACGGGTGAGGAAAACATTACCTACGAAAAGATAAAGAACACTCTGCTTGATTTGAAAATACCTGAAAATCAAATCTGTATCAAAACCGCCGACCGCAACGAAATCAAGGACGAGGATTTGCTTTCCCCCGATTGTCCCGTGCGTTACATCATTACCGTCAATGCCTTGAAAGAGGGGTGGGACTGTCCGTTCGCCTACATCTTGGCCTCGCTTGCCGACCGCTCGTCGTCGGTGGATGTGGAGCAGATATTGGGTCGCGTGCTGCGTATGCCATGGGTGCGCCGCAACAAAAACGCCATGCTCAATATGAGCTACGTGCTCACCTCGTCGCCCAAGTTCCTCGACACACTCGACAACATCGTGAAAGGTCTGAACCGTGCAGGCTTCAGCGACAAGGACTACAAGGTGGCCGAACCCGAAGCACCCAAAGAGGCGAAGAAAGAAACCGCAATATCGCTTGAAGGCGATTTGTTTGTGCCGTCAGATTCAGCCATTCAGCTGGCAACCGAAGAACCTGACGACCTGGATGCCTCGAAGATATATGTCCCTACCCAAGAGGAAACCACAGATAATTTCACTCCGATGCAGCCGCAAAACACTGGAAATGAAATGCGAAAACCCAATATCAATGTTGCAGAAATAGAGAAGCGGGTGCTGGAGGAGGTCGAAAAAGAAGAACGTGCAGAACGCGAGGAAGCGAATAGTAATCATAATGTACCAACAGAATTGGGAATGCAAGTGAAAAAGTACAAGATGAAAGAGGTGTTCAGTGCAACGGCTATGGCGCTGAAATTGCCGCAGTTTGTAAGCGAAGACAAGTCGCAGGAACTGACGAACGAACTTTTTGTCGAACCGCATCGGAAATCACTCTTTGAATCCGAAGAACTCCTCCGCGACTTCAAACTGGGCAGTGCCGACTCGACAGTCAATTTCGATGATGTGGAAACCTCAATGTATCGTGTCGATTTGGATGAGAGCAATGGGTATGTACCCACCTACCTGAAAGTGGATGGGGAGGTGCATGAAAAAATCGCCTCATACATTCTCGACCCCGCACACAAGGAACATCGCATCAAGAACTGCACCTATCGTTTGAAGAACATCATCGGGAAAATGTATCCCATCCCCGACAGGGAGATTGAGATTTTCATCAACCACGTACTCGAACGCTTTACCGATGAGCAGTTTACCGACTTAATGAGCCACGAATATTCATACGCCGATAAAATTAAGCAGAAAATCAGAAAGTTGGGTGATGAATACAAAGAGAATCAGTTCTATAAGATGGTGGACAGGGATCAGATTTTCACTGAGAATCTGTTTCAATTGCCCATAGAGATTATTCCCAATAAAGCTATTTCAGGTCTGCCCAAGTCGTTGTATGAAAAGGAGGGTGATATGGATGGGTTTGAGCGTGAAGTTATCAATGATGTGGCCAATTTGGAGAGCGTGGAGTTCTGGACACGTAACCTTGAACGTGGCAAGGGTTTCTGTATCAATGGTTTCATCAACCATTATCCTGATTTTATTATCAAGACAAAGAAAGGAAAAATTGTAGTTCTGGAGACCAAAGGCGACCATCTGGATGCCGAAAAGAAAATCAGACTCGGCAATCTTTGGGCCAGCAAAGCGGGCAATAGCTACAAATACTGCTTGGTTTACAAAGGCAGGAAAGAAGATGATGCCTATACGAAGGAGGCATTTCTGGAGACTTTGAAAGCGTGGTGAGATAGTGTCTGTCCAAGATGCTGATTACCAATGTATTACACTTCTCCAGACTGCGGTCTGACAGTCTTGTCTTCGGTTACTGGAATTTCGTGCCTTTGGCACGATTAATGGGTGTGCATTTTTTTTGGCGGCTTTTTCATCAAGGCTATATTTTTGCAGATAGTAATGAAATTTTTTTTAGGGGAATTTGAAGGATGGAATGCCATATTCCAATTCTTAGAATGTTACGAAGTGGATGCCATAGCATAGTTCTAAGAAATCGACGGAGCCGGCGTGTGCTTTCACATTGGCCCCAATGAAATTGTTTCTCTTTTTGCCGGTTTCAATGATTCGTATACTAAGTGGGACATTTATGATGATTATAAGCTTGCCGGGATAAACAGCAAAAAATATGGCAAAGAACGTATTAAATATATAAAATCTGCTGCAGATTTTATAAAAGGGCTTGGGATAAATGATATATTAATTCATGCAGGATTTGTTTCCAATAATCCTTTTTCAAAAGAATATAAATATATGGTGAAATGCCTTAAAAACTTTGCAACATATTGCAAAAAAATCCAGGTAAATGTACTTTTGGAAACGGGTGGAGAAAGTCCCGTGTCGCTTCTCAGATTAATAGAGGATGTCGGAACGGGAAATATATATGTAAATTTAGACACTGCAAATTTGATTATGTATGGTTATGGTAATCCCGTTGATGCAGTTGTGACTTTGGGCAAATACATAAAAAGTATGCATGCAAAAGATGGCATGCCTCCTATATCTCCTAAAAAGTTAGGCGTTGAAACTACCATAGGAGAAGGATATGTCGATTTTAAAAAGGTGTTTAAAGGGTTAATCGAAGTTGGTTTTTCCGGACCTATCATTATAGAAAGAGAAATTAGCGGAGATGACATGCTTTTAGAAATTGTAAAAGCAAAGGCTTATCTGGAAAGTCTGTAAACTGCTACGATGAAGAAAAATCAAAAGTTGCGAACAAAAAAAACAACTCATCATAGAATATATGGAATAAAATTAGCCTCAACTGCCAACCCTAAAGATGCGTTGGTTGTTGAG
>JAZSFI010000367.1:0-1673 GCA_045532135.1 Clostridia bacterium
TTCACCATCGTCTGATAGGTGGAAAACACGCAGTGCGCGGTGTAATTGTCCTTTTCCTCGCACAGGTTCGTGACCGATAAATTGGGAAGCAGGTTCACAAAACTGCGCTTGGCTTGCGTGACCAGCGAATTGCGGTCGGCCAGAAACAGTATGTTTTTCACCCATCCGTGCCTCAAAAGCACATCGCAGAGCGAAATCACCGTGCGCGTTTTGCCGCTGCCCGTCGCCATGACGAGGAGCGCTTTTCTTCTGTTTTTGCGGTCAAACGCGTCGCAAACCGCCTTGACCGCGCCCTCCTGATACCATCTGCCCGAAATGTTTTTGTCCACCGTCACCGTTTCAAGGCTTTTCCTCAGGGACAAAAGGTTGAACATCTTTTCAAGATCGCGCTTGGAATAGATGGACGATACGCGTCTTTCCGGATATTTGTGGTCGTTTATGGTCGTGTCAAAGCCGTTTGACAAAAACACCACCGGGCGGCGTCCGTATTTTCTCTCGAGGCAGTCGGCGTACAGCTTTGCCTGCTGTCTGCCCTTGCTTATGTCCACGCATGTGCGCTTGGCTTCGATGATGGCAAGCGGACGCTGCATATCGTCATACAGCACATAGTCTATGTAGCCCTTGCCGGAAGGCGTGGGCATGCCGTCTGTTTCCACTTCGTTTATCCAGTTTTTGCCCTCTTTCCATCCCGCGTCCGACAGCATCTGGTCGATATACAGTTTTCTCGTTTCGGCTTCTGTTTCGTGAAGGGGCTTGGGCACATAGGTCTTTTTCTTGAAAATGCGCTTCTGCGTAAGCTTTTCGCGAAGGTGTTTGTTTTCCTCCATCAGCTTTTCAAGCGCAACATCGTTTATCGTTTCCTTCGGCGCTTCTTTCTGCCTTGTCAAAAGCGAGGGATCAAAGCTGCGCGCGGTATACAGTTCGTCGCCGTAGCAGTACGCCACAAAATCAAGAAAAATGAAAAGGTTTTCAAGGCAAAGCTTCGCCTGTTCCTCCGTAACTGCGACCGTCGCGTGCGCCGCGTCGTTGCCCTTTAAGCGAACATAATCCATCCGCCGCCAGACGTCTGCGCCCACAACATCCCTGAAATCCGCAGAACCGATCAAATCCACCAAACGATCCCCATATGCCTCCAAACCGTCATCCACGGAATACATCCATTTGACCGCCAGCTCCATCGCCTTTCGGCAGTTAAGCGCGCAGGCCGCCGGGTCGATGGAAAAAATGCGCTCCGCAGCAACAGCCGCCTGCGCAAATGAGGCAAAGGCGGGTGTGTTGAGGAGGTAGGAGAAGTTGGTGGGCATGTGGGGGTCACCTCGTTTTGTCTGCTTTGGTTGTATATTATCTATTATACATACTTAGCGGCGGATGATAGCATTTCATGCATATTAGTTACTATCGTACCATCATTGATGACTTTGGCGGAAAATTTGCTTTTTCCGAAATCCATGATATGCCGAAGATTTATGGTAATATCGCGTTCCTTTGCAAGTTCTAAAATGAATTTCGCACATTTATCACAACACGTAGATGCATTGAATACTTTGTCGGGACAATTTTTGATCAGTAAAAGCGTTTTTACGCCGCCGGACAAACTGGTCGGCGGAATGATGCCCAATACGGGGCTTTTGATTGCTGAAACGTCAATCACTTCGGACTTGTCCACCTTCTTG
>JAZSFI010000026.1:0-1824 GCA_045532135.1 Clostridia bacterium
CAAAGCCCAGAAGGAAGCCGTTGTTTCCAACCTTTTCCTTCTTGTCGATGACTTCGCCGATGAACTTAAAACCGGTAAGTACCCGGATCATGTCGATTCCGTATTCCTTGCAGATGGCGTCGGTCATACGGGTGGAGACGATGGTGGAAACTGCGTAGGCGCCGCTTCCGGGGGCGGGCTTTTTGGCGCGCAGGATGTATTCCAGCATCAGGCAGCCGGCCTGATTGCCCGTGACGGGAATCCACTTTCCGTCTTTTTTGAGCATCATGCCCATGCGGTCGCTGTCGGGGTCGGTGCCGATGATGACGTCTGCGCCTTCCTTGTCGGCGTATTCGCGGATGGCGATTTCAAACGCCTCGGGATTTTCGGGGTTGGGGCTTTTTACCGTCGGGAACGCGCCGTCGGGGGCTTCCTGCTCTTTTACGACGATGACGTTTTTGTAGCCCGCGCGCTTTAACGCTTCGCGAACCAGGAGATTGCCCGCGCCGTGCAGGGGCGTATAGACGATTTTAAGGTCTACGCCGGTACGCGTGAGAAGGTCGGGATCGGGACGCAGGGACAGAACGTGGTCGATATATTTGTCGTCCACTTCTTTTCCGATGTAGGTGAGGAGTCCTTTTTCAATGGCTTCGTTTTTGTCCATAAGCGCTACGGAGAAAGGATCGATCTCACTCATGGTTTTATAAACCGCGTCGGCAGTTTTCAGCGTAATCTGTCCGCCGTCGGGGCCGTAGGCCTTGAAGCCGTTGTATTCTGCGGGGTTGTGGCTTGCGGTGATGACGATGCCAGAAACGGTGGAGAGATGCTTGATGGTGAAGCTGAGTTCCGGCGTCGGGCGCAGAGATTCAAAAAGGTATACGCGGATGCCGAGCGCGCAGAGCGCGAGCGCGGAATCGAGCGCAAATTCCTTGGACATGATGCGGCTGTCGTGCGCGATGGCGACGCCCTTTTCCTTCGCGTCTGCGTATTCATTGATCAGCTGCTTTCCAAGACCGGCAGCGGCGCGTCTTACGGTATAGACGTTCATGCGGTTGGTGCCTGCGCCGAGCACGCCTCTGAGACCGCCCGTTCCGAATTCAAGATCCTTGTAAAAGCGATCTTCGATCTGCTTTTCGTCGTTCTGTATGCCTTCAAGCTCTTTGCGGGTTTCGCAGTCGAGCGCTTCGTTATTCAGCCAGGAAATATACTTATCGTTTGCAGTCATAGTAAAACGCCTCCATCGATATTATTCCACCAAATACAATACCACAAAATGATTGAAAAATCAATGTTGCATTCGTTTTTGTTGACTTTTTCCCTTTATCAACCTATAATTGACGCTATGAAAGGCAGGTGTTTTTATGAAACGGTTTTTTGCCATGCTCCTTGCGCTTCTTTTGACGCTTGTGTTCTTTGCGCATGCCGAAACGGATACGCAGGAGATGGAAATCCTTGTGGAGGACGGCGTCGTCATCACAGAGGATTTGCTTGTGGAGTACGGCTATGATTATTATTCGGACGAGGAAGTTGCGCTGTATCTGTATGTATTTCGCGAGCTTCCGCCCAACTATCTGACCAAGGATGAGGCCTACGACCTTGGCTGGATCTCAAGCCGGGGAAATCTCTGGGAGGTTGCATACGGTCTTGTGATCGGCGGCGATATGTTTGGAAACAGAGAAGGGCGGCTGCCCGATGCGTATGACCGTCAGTGGTACGAAGCGGATGTGAACTATGAAGGCGGATACAGAGGAAGCGAAAGAATTCTTTTTTCAAACGACGGCCTGATCTATGTAACGTACGACCACTACGAAACCTTCACCCTCCTTTACGAGGGCTGGTACGGCG
>JAZSFI010000338.1:0-5309 GCA_045532135.1 Clostridia bacterium
CCCATGCAGAAAAGGTTGTTGTATACAAGCCTTCCGGTCAGAAATTCCGCGGAAAGATAGAAAGCGTTGCGCTTTTTGCTTCTTGCGCGATCGCTCATTGCCCAATTCTTGCCGATGGCCAGGAGGGAGGCTTCGCCCAGCGCTTCGGAAAGCATGTTTGCGTTGGCTTCTTCCATGGAAACACGGTGTTTGGATAACAGAATGCGCTCTGCATCTTTGATAAGCGCTTTAGCATTAATCATTTATGCGTCAGATCCTCTCGTAGAATTGATTGAGTTCCATATATTTTTCCGCCAGCGCATCCGTAAGCGTTCCTTTTTCCATGCGCCAGCGCCAGTTGGCGCCGCCGACGGTTCCGGGCGTGTTCATGCGCGCGGAGCCGTCCAGATTAAGAATATCCTGCATGGGAATGACGGAAATGCGGGCAGGGCTTCCGAGCGCGGCCTCGATCAGACTGTCGGAGATTGTTTCGCGTTCGGGAAGGTTTTCCAAAGCGAATTTTCTGCTGTTTTCATCCAGCGTTGTCCACCAGCCGATCAGCGTATCGTTGTCGTGCGTGCCGGTGTAGCAGATGGAATTTTCGATGATGTTGGCAAGAAAATGGGGGTTGTCGGCGCTGCCGCCGAAACCAAAGGAAAGTACTCTCATGCCGGGATATCCGCAGAATCGGAGCAATCGCTGAACGCGCTTGCTTACAACGCCCAAATCTTCGGCAATGACATTCAGCTCCGGAAGCTTTCTTTTGACCGTTCTGAAAAAGCTCTTGCCCGGGGCTTTTTCCCACTTGCCCACGCGCGCATTGGGCGCGCCGGCACGGATAGAATAATAGTTGGCAAAGCCGATAAAGTGGTCTACGCGCACCATATCGTATAGTTCCAGCGTGGTCTTTAAGCGGTTGAGCCACCACTCATAGCCGGTTTTTCTGTGCTTTTTCCAGTCGTAGAGGGGATTGCCCCAAAGCTGACCGTCCGCAGAAAAGTAATCCGGCGGAACGCCCGCAACCTTCACGGGACGGCGGTCTCTGTCAAGCTGGAACATATCCGGATTGGCCCATGTGTCGGAGGAGTCTTCCGATACGTAAATCGGGATATCGCCGAAAAGGGAAATTCCGTTTTTACCCGCATAGGCCTTGAGCTCTTTCCACTGTTTGAAGAACATAAACTGCGTATATTTGTAGAAATTGACTTCATCGCCCAGGATGCGTCCGTAATGCTCAAGCGCGCTTTCCTCGCGCATACGGATGGCAATATCCGGCCATTCTGTCCACATTTTTCCGCCGAAATAGTCCTTTACGGCCATGAAAAGGGCATAGTCGCACAGGGCGGGATGCGCTGAGATGAATGCGTCCACTTCGCTTTTTACGCGTGCAAAGCTTTCCTCAAAGCTTTTTCGAAGTGCACGAACGTGGCTTTCCTTCGCGCCTTCAAAACTGGTTTCGTAGGCGTTTTTAAAGCTTTCAAGGTCGGAAGTCAGATATCCGTCTTCCTTGAGCTTCTGTAAATCGATCATATACATGCTGCCGGCGTGCGTGCAGGTGCTCTGGTAGGGGGAATCGCCGTAGCCGGTTGGGCCGACGGGCAGAACCTGCCAGATGGACATGCCTGCTTTTTTAAGCCAGTCAACAAAATTATAGGCTTCTTTTCCGAGGGTTCCGAACATTCCTTCTGTGGGGAGAGAAGTAATGTGGAGAAGAACGCCGCTTTGTCTCATGGAGATCCTTCCTTTGCATAGGTTATCAAGTATAGATTATAGAGAAAATGGGTTAAGTGTTCAAGGCGTTTTGGTGATGAAAGAGATTTTAACGCAATAAAAGGAAGAATGAAAAAATCCCTGCCGAACAAAATCGGCAGGGATTCATAAACAGAAATTTCTCTTACTTCGCAGCCTTGGCTTTTTCTACCAGAGCGGTGAACGCCTTGGGATCGTTGATGGCGAGCTCGGAGAGCATCTTGCGGTTGATGTTGATGCCGGCGACCTTCAGGCCATTGATCAGCTTGGAATAGGAGATGTCATTGGCGCGGGCAGCTGCGTTGATGCGGGCGATCCACAGACGGCGGAACTCGCGCTTCTTCAGCTTGCGGCCGATGTATGCATAACGAAGCGAACGGCGAACCTGCTCGCTGGCTGCACGGTACTGCTTGCTCTTCGCTCCAAAGTAACCTTTGGCGAGCTTAAAAACCTTACGACGCTTTTTCTGTGCATTAACTGCACGCTTAATTCTTGCCATTGATGATTCGCCTCCTTACTTGTACGGAATCAGTTTCTTCATGGTGCGGCCTTCGGTGGTGGTGAGGTACGCAGCCTTGCGAAGGTTACGGGTACGCTTGGTGGGCTTCTTGGTGAGAATGTGACGCTTAAAAGCCTGAGCGTGCTTTACCTGACCGGACTTGGTAAGCTTGAAGCGCTTTGCGGCGCCCTTGTGCGTTTTCTGTTTGGGCATGGGATGTTCCTCCTCTCGTTATTCCTTCTTCGTATCGCGCGGACCGACCATCATGGTCATCTGTCTACCCTCAAGCATGGGGCGGCGTTCGACCGTGCCGTAGTCCTTGATGCGCTCGGCAAACTCCTGCATAACCTGCTGGCCGATCTCGCTGTGGGCGATCTGGCGGCCGCGGAAGCGGATGGTTACCTTCAGCTTGTTGCCGTCTTTTAAAAATTTGACAGCCTGACGGAACTTAACGTCAATATCGTGATCTTCAATCGTGGCAGACAGCTGGATGCCCTTCGTCTCCATGACCTTCTGATTCTTCTTGATCTCGCGTTCCTTCTTGGACATTTCAAAGCGGTATTTGCCGTAGTCCATCAGTTTGCATACCGGCGGGTGGGCGTTGGGCGCAATATTTACAAGGTCCAGCTCCTGCTGTTCGGCAAGCTCCAGAGCCTGCGCGGTAGGCATGATGCCAAGCTGTTCGCCATTCTGATTGACCACGCGAACTTCCCTTTCGCGGATCTCTTCGTTAATCATCAGATCGTTAATGGGACACACCTCCTGAAGTCGTCTTACACGAATAAAAAAAGACCGATGCTTTCAAAGCACCGCTCCAACACATGCCCGGACGCATACAGCCCCCAAGCAAAAATATGTTTAAACCAAGCTGGCAATGCCGCAAGGTGAGAAGCGGTAACTTCTGCTTTGACTCCGATATGATACCATGGGGGGGAGGTTTTGTCAAGAAGAGAAATGGGAATTCACTAAAAATATACATTCCGTATTGCAAAATAAAGGGAAATCCGATACAATAGGATTATATCAAAAGGGGAGGAAAAATTAAATGGCTGAAATGCTAAAGAAAAGATGCGAAGTAAAGGTGGAAGACACCTGGCGCCTTGAAGATATTTATGAGACGGAAGAAATCTGGGAACAGGATTTTCTGAAAGCCAAGGATATGGTGGACGAGCTGACCCAATATGCCGGAAAGCTTCATGAAGAAAACACGCTTCTTGAAATGCTCAAGAAATACTATTCGGCGGAGCGCGTGGTTGAAAACCTGTTCTGCTATGCCAGAATGCGCCGGGATGAAGACAATACCGATACGCGATATCAGGGTCTGGTTGCCAGAATGGGAAGCCTGATGACCGATTTTTCGACCAAGCTTTCTTTCGTTGCGCCGGAACTTTTGAGCGCGCCCGAAGGCTATCTTGAAGGCCTTATGAATAAGGAAGCGTTTTCCGATTACACCACGTTTGTCGACGGCCTCATCCGCCGCCGCGCACACACGCTTTCTGCTGAGGAAGAAAAAATCGTCGCCATGGCGGGCGATATCGCAGGCGCGCCTTCTACGATTTACGATATGCTCAACGACGCCGACATGCGCTTTGGCGAAATTACCGGCGAGGATGGCGGGAAGGTAAAAGTTACCCATGCCAACTATATTCCGCTCGTTATGAGCCAGAACAGAGATGTGCGCAAGGCTGCTTTTGAAGCGCTTTACACCACTTACAAAGGCTACAGCGCAACGATCCCTGCGATTTATTCCGCGAATGTCAAAAAGGACGTTTTCTATGCCAGATGCGGAAAATACGAAAGCGCGCTTGTTTCAAAGCTCGAGCCCGACTGCGTGCCCCAGAGCGTTTACGACAATCTGATTCTTGCCGTCAATGAACACGTTTCTTCCCTTCAGAAGTTTGTTGGGATCAATGCGCGCCTGAACGGTCTTGACAAGATGCATTTTTATGATCTGTATCTAACGCCCAAGCTCGGCTTTGACATCAATCTGCCCTTCTCCGAGGCCTATGACATGGTGATTGATTGTCTGAAGGTTCTGGGCGAGGATTACGGAGAAGTGCTTCTGCGCGCCAAAAACGAGCGCTGGATCGATCCTTATGAGAACGAGGGCAAGTCCTCCGGCGCATACAGCTGGGGAACTTATGATTCCCATCCGTACGTTCTGGTCAACTATAAAGAGGATCTTGATCATCTCCTGACCGTCGCGCACGAAATGGGACACTCCCTGCACACCTGGTATTCCAACACCCAGCCCTATCCCAAGAGTGGATACAGCCTGTTTGTGGCCGAAGTTGCCTCTACGGTCAATGAGGTTCTGGTGCTCATGGAGCTTATGGACAGACATGCGGACGACAAGAGCGCGATGGCATACCTGCTTTACAACCTGCTCGATTCCTTCCGCGGCACTGTTTTCCGCCAGACGATGTTTGCCGAATTTGAGAAAATTGCGCATGAAATGTGCGAAAAGGGCGAGCCTTTGACGGCTGAAAGCCTGAACGGCGTATATGCCGACCTCAATAAGAAGTATTATGCCAATCTCGAGTTTGACGAACTGATTTCCTATGAGTGGATGCGCATCCCGCATTTCTATCGCTCTTTCTATGTCTACAAGTACGCCACCGGCTTCTCTGCCGCCATGGCGATTGCCGGAATGATCCGCAAAGAAGGCGCGCCTGCCGTTGAAAGATACAAAAAGTTCCTCCGTGCCGGCGGAAGTCTGTATCCGATCGAGGCTCTGAAACTTGCGGGCATCGACATGTCCTCGCCCGAGCCCGTCAGAAAGGCGCTGGATGAATTTGACCAGCTGCTTGAAAAATACGACGAAGTTACCCGGGATATGTAATTGAATACAAAAAGGGCGCATTATGCGCCCCTTTTGTTTGCGGAGGGTTTATGACAAACCGAGAAATTTTGGATGTTGCGCTTCAGCAGTCGGCGTGGGATCTGCAGTGCGAAGTCACGGACTTTTTCAGAGACGAACCCGTTGTTGTGATTTCAAAACCTGAAGCGCGCAGGAAAAAGTTTATGGATCCTATCAATGCATGCGAGCTTGTGACCTACGGAACGAATGTGGTCGCATCGG
>JAZSFI010000475.1:0-3809 GCA_045532135.1 Clostridia bacterium
AAAGAAGGAGTGTTCCTTAGGTGAATACACAAGTGATCGGCGTAGTGTTCTTGGACATCAAAGGATTCCCGTTCGGAAGCTATGATCCGCGCGGTACGAATTTGGGCGACATCGTGATGACGCATGGCGGCGTTGCCAGGAATGTGGCGGAAAATCTTGCCAACTTAGGCGAAAACGTCGGAATGATCACGATGATAGACAACGACGCGCTGGGCGATGAAATGAAAAACCGCCTGGAAGATGCGGGCGTATCGCTTGAAAACGCCGTCATCACCCCCCGAAAAGGCATGGGAATGTGGCTTGCGGTATTCAACGAGCAAAACGACCTGACCGGCTCAATTTCTCACATGCCCAAACCCGATGCGATGGAAGAAATGATCGAAAAGAAGGGCGAAGAGATTATCAAAAACGCAGACACGGTCGTTTTGGAAATGGACGTTTCGGAAAAACTGGCCGAGCGTGTAATCACACTTTGCAACTTATATAATAAGAAGGTTTATGTGATCGTCGCCAATATGAGCGTTATTCTCGCCCGCCGCGATCTTATGTACAAAACCAGCTGCGTCATTTTAAATGAAATCGAAGCCGGCCGCCTTTTCGACACAAATCTTCAGCGCCTGACGCCCGAAAAAATGCTTGCCTCCGTTCGACCGCTCGCCGAAAAAGCGGGACTGCGCCAGATGGTTGTAACGATGGGCGTGAACGGATGCGTCTATATGGATTTTGAAAGGCAGGTTTTCGGTCACTGCCCGCCGATTCCGACCGTTGTGCTGGACACAACCGGCGCAGGAGACGCGTTCTTCTCGGCAACGGTCAAGGCGCTGTCGCTCGGAAAAAATCTGGAAGACGCCGTCAAATACGGAACGAAACTTGCAAGCCTCACGCTTTCAACGCCTGAGAGCGTCTGCCCGCGCCTCGGAAGCGAGTTTTTCGACTGAAAACCCAATCGGTTATTTATACCGCATTCGAATAATTATTCTCCTGATTTCTGCATCAAAAAACTTCATCCTATTAAGCATTATCAAAAAGTACAACGCGAGCGAAACTGCCCGCGTTGTACTTTTTATTTTTTCTTCAATGCATTTATCCAAAAACGAATCTTTCAATATAAGAGATTTATGCGCGAACTGCTCTTTCCTCGTCCGCCGCCTGTCTTGCAAGAAGGCTGATCCTCGTATCCTCAAACGCTTCCTCCGCAAGCTTGCCGGCTTCGTCCGTGCCCAGCGCATTTACAAAACGCACAAAGGGATTTACGCCCGTTTTCAGCGGAAGAACGCGTTTCTTCTCATCATTTTCGAGGGTTACAACGCCGTCAACCACTTCAATCATGCCCTTCGTGCCCGTCACGCGCAGGCGGTCATCATCGTGGCGGGCGGAACCGGTCGGCCGCAGATAGTCGATATCGCAAGTTCCGACTACGCCGTTTTCAAGGGCTAAAAGCACGCTGCCCGCGCTTTCCATGTCTCCATGTCCGCGATTTTCAATCGCGGTATGCACGGCGCTCACCCATTTGCATTTTCCGCCAAGGCGCAAAACCCAGTCGATCGCATGAATGCCAATCCACGGAATCGTTCCGCCGTAAAGGGCGCGGGTTCTGTAGTGTTCGCCGCGCACGCCCATTCTGTAGCTTTTCTGGCCGTGGATGGCGCGCACATTTCCGATTTCACCGTCCGCGATAGCCGCTTCGACAGTTCTGAACCAATCGCAGCAGTTCAGATTCAGCATGCAGCCAAGGGAAGCATTTGAATTTTTATACACTTCATAAAGCTCATTCATATCCTCCGCGGTAATTGCCAGCGGCTTTTCCGAATAGGTGTGAATCCCTCTTTTCAGACACTCGGCAGAAATTTTCTTTACATCGCAAAACCACGGATTGACAACGGCGATATCCGGCTTTTCCTTGTCCAGCATATCTTCCCAGCAGTCGTAAAGTTTCGCGTCTGTCTTTTGGATCAATCCCTGCATGTCTTCGCCTGCAGATCCGGGCGCAATGGCAGCAAGAGAAGCGTTCAGCCCCGCTTTCATAGCGTCAAGCGCCTGATGATAATGACCGGATGCTCCAATGATAACGAATTTCACTTTCCTTCACCCCTGACAACCTGTCAATAATTCAGATAACGAACGCTTATGTATGCAATGCTTGAACCGGTATCCACGCGGGCGAAATTTAAGTCGGTTGCGAGAAGTTTTACTTTGGTTCCGTTATACGCAACGCCCAGTTTTCCGTAATTCGTGCCCGGACCTTTGCGGATATTGACGTTTCCTGTGGTGACGGCGTCCCAGTTAAAACGCATCAGCGACCGATGGATGTATGCATTGCCCCAGCCATATCGGTTTTCCACGCGGATCCACTGCCCCGAGGCCGAATATGCATCGGTTTTTTCGCCGACATACATTTTATACAGCATTGCATGGCTCGTGCCTGCGCCGGCGCGAACGGCGGCAAAGCCGTCCCTTGAACGGATGGTTGCGGTCTGTCCGCTGATTCCTTCATAGGTTTTCGAATCCATTTTCAAAAGGCCTTTGCTGATATAGCCGATTCTTCCGTCCGGCAGCGCGCAGCGAACCCAGCTGCCGTATGTTTCAAGCGCCCAGACATTCAAACCGTTGTAGACCTTTCCCATAACATCGTGCTGCGTGCCCGGTCCCCAGCGCAGATTTGCATAGCCGTCGGAGGAGCGGACGGTCGCGGAAACATTGACGACCTCATCCAGATCCTTCACGCTCGCGTCGGGAACATAGCTGTTCACTTCGCCCCAGCTGTCCGTATAGGAATCGTTATTCACATATTCCGCAAAGCGGATGTATTTTCCGTACATATAGCCTTCAACGCCGGTGCGGAGAACGCGAACCTTGTGCCATGTATTTCCGCGGGAGAGGATGATCAGCTTATCGCCGTACTTCGCTGCGCCGACAATGGGCTGTCCGGCTCCGGCCACTTTTCTCACATACGCGCTTCCGTCGCTGGTCGGCGTATCGCAATAGGCGTACTGCGTGCCCGATGCAAATGCCGCAGCGCTCATAAGAACAAAAGATACGATCAGAATAAGTCCAAGAAGCTTTTTCATGCTTGTCTCCCCTTTCGCTTCCTTGATGCTTTCTGTCTTTTTGACGAACCTGACCCGGATTTGGTTCAACTTGGAAGCTGAGGGAAACTTTTTCCATTTTTTGTTCTTCTGTTGGAAATGCAACGTATAAAAGCGCTGTTTTCTGTTATACTACTTTAGAAAAAGGAGGATGAAGCATGAAACTTGCTTTTTTTGATACAAAACCCTACGACAAAAATTCGTTTGAAAAACATGC
Organism: Clostridia bacterium; assembly: GCA_045532135.1. Lineage (GTDB taxonomy): Bacteria > Bacillota > Clostridia > Christensenellales > Aristaeellaceae > SFHK01. Next base: position 3,304 of record JAZSFI010000475.1, read on the forward strand.
CGGAGAATACGGCGTTCAAATCAAATATTTTGAAACAAAGCTCAACGAGGATACGGTTAACCTGGCGCACGGTTTTGACGCGGTGTGCGTTTTTGTAAACGATACGGTAAACGCGCGCGTGATTGACCGTCTCGCGGAAATGAATGTGAAAGCCATTGCGCTCAGATGCGCGGGCTTTAACAACGTAGACATGCGCCACGCCTTCGGCAAAATCCACGTTCTGCGCGTTCCGGCTTATTCGCCGTACGCTGTTGCGGAGCATGCGATGGCGCTTCTTCTCACATCCATCCGAAGAATCCACAAAGCCTATATCCGCTCTCGCGATTTCAATTTCAGCCTCTCCGGCCTGACCGGCTTCGACCTTCACGGAAAAACCGTGGGCGTGGTCGGAACAGGCCGCATCGGACGCGTGTTTATCGATATTGCAAAAGGATTCGGCATGAAAGTTCTGGCCTACGACAAATTCCCTGCTGAGGGGCTGGATAACGGCGATACTGTCAGATACG
>JAZSFI010000365.1:0-3275 GCA_045532135.1 Clostridia bacterium
CCAAGCGGTCTTAGGAAGACAATTAGGAAAACCAACTCCTTGGCCCACAGAACGACATGGCTACGATCCGACTTCTTTCCCTTCTCGTGATTTCTGCGTGCGCGGAAGAAGCGCCCCTTCAGTCGGGCGACTTTTCCTACATAATTCTTGAAGACGGAACGGCCGAAATCACGGGCACGACCTATGAAGGCGATGCGCTTTTCATTCCCGAAACGCTTGACGGATACGCCGTAACCGGCATCGGAGACATGGCGTTTTACGGCATTAAGAGCTTTGCGTCCGTTTCGATTCCCGAGTGCATTAAAAATATCGGAAAAGAAGCGTTCTATGACTGCGACGGCCTTGAGACGGTTTATATTCCCGAAAACGTCAAAAGCATCGGCGCAGGCGTCTTCGGAAGCTGCGCAGCCCTGAAAGAAATTCAGGTTTCGCCCGACAACGAATACTACACCGACATCCGCGGCGTTCTTTTCAATAAGCCCGAAAAGAAGTTGGTGGCGTTCCCGGGTCTTTATAAGCACAGCGCCTATGCCATTCCGGAAGGCGTTCAGGCGATCGAAGAATCCGCGTTTCACAGCTGTTATTCGCTGAACATTCTGTTCATTCCCGAGAGCGTGACGGAAATCGGCGATTACGCCTTCTATAAATGCCGAAATCTCATAGACATCCAGCTTCCCCAAGGCATAACACGCATCGGTAAATTCGTATTTGCCGAGTGCGAATCCCTGCTGGGGATCATTCTTCCCGAATCTGTTTTAGAAATCGGCGAAGGCGCATTCATGAATTGTCACGCGCTCGGACAGATTGCCATTCCCACGGGCGTACAGGAAATCCTTCCTTCCACGTTTGAATCCTGCAAATCGCTTGACGATGTTTCTATTCCCGAGAGCGTAAATAAAATCGGCAACCGCGCGTTCTACAGCTGTAAATCGCTTTACGATATAGAGATTCCTGAAAGCGTAACCGAAATCGGCGACGAAGCGTTCGCCTGGTGCGAATCCCTTTTCGCGATTTCTTCGCCCGACAGCCTGACTTCCATCGGACAGTCCGTATTCCTCGGCTGCAAAGCGCTTTCTTCCTTCTTTATTCCGGACGGCATCACCGAAATCAAAGCAAGCACGTTTGAAGGATGCGAGGCTGCTGAGATTATTGACGTTCCTGACAGCGTCGTTTCCTTCGGCGACCGCGCGTTTGCCTACTGCCGCGCGCTTTCATCGATTCATATCCCCGAAGGCGTAACGTCCATCGGCGATTCCGTGTTCTATAACTGCGATAATTTCACATTTGTTGAGCTCCCCGAGAGCACGACGTCGCTTGGAAACTTATCCTTCTACGGCTGCGATTATCTTGAAACGGTTTCGATCCCGGCAGGCGTTCAGCACATCGAAGCAAATGCCTTTGAAAAGTGCGGCGAAGTCGAATTCATGGCCGAGCGCGGCTCCTATGCGCTTTCCTGGGCAAAGGAGATGGGCGTCGGATACTTCTATCCGGATTCCCTCGACTGGCTGAAATAACAATATTCTTTCCATAGAAAGGAGCTAAAGCAGATGATGAATTATCTGCTTTAGCTCCTTTTCAGGATTTCTGACAAATGCATTTTCATTTGGATTTATATATCGGTAGGGCAGGGATTTGCCCGCCTATGATACATACGTTTTTCCGGCGGGAGCAAGCCCCCGCCCTACGCTTCGATGAAAAAATCATTTTGAGGGCTGTTGCTGATATTATTTCTGCAACAGCTTCTTTCAATACACGTCAGATTCCAAGCTTCTTTTCAAGCGCCGAAAGCTGCTGGACCACTTCTTCGGTCGCCTCTTTCACAGCCTTTTCGGTAAAGGGATTTTCGAGATTGGCAAGCGCCAGAAGGTCAAAATAGCCCTTGCTTCCGCCGGCTTTGCACAGACGGACATAATCGTTCCATGCATTTTTTTGATCCTTCAGCATTTTTAAATAGAACTGGAATGCGCAGATCTGGGCGAGCGCGTACTCAATGTAATAGAAGGGATACATGAAAATGTGCTGTTTCTGCATCCAGAATCCGCCCTCTTCGAGGAATTCGTTTCCGTCATAGTCGCGCCAGGGCATGAATTCCTTCTCAATTTCGCGCCAGACCTTGCGCCGTTCAATGCGGTTCATGCCGGGGTTGTCATACACGCGATGCTGGAATTCATCCACCACGCACATGTAGGGAATGACGTTGAGCGCGCCCCAGAGATGGTCGTAAAGATACATATCGGTTTTTTCGCCGAAGAAATTCTGCATCCAGGGATAAGTAAAATGCTCCATCGCCATGGAATGAATTTCGTTGATCTCGCTGGTGGAGTGGGCAAGCGCGGGCAGGGGCTGGATGCGGCTTGCGACATAGGCCTCAAAGGCATGACCCGCTTCGTGCGTAAGAACGTTCATATCCGCCGCGGTTCCGTTGAAATTGGAGAAAATAAACGGCGCTTTGTACTTGGGAAGCGACGTACAGTAGCCGCCGGGACGCTTTCCGGGCTTGGATTCAAGATCGAACAGGTCATATTCGACCATGAAGGAGAAGAATTCGCCGGTTTCCTCGGAAAGCTCCCTGTACATGGAAAGGGCTTTTTGAATGAGCTCATCCTTCGTGCCGTTGGGATCGGCGTTTCCGCCGGCAAAAACAAGGGACTCATCGTACCGGCACAGGCGGTCAAGACCCAGACGCTGTCTCTGCTTATCGTACAAATCGGCGCAGGCAGGGGTGATGTATTTTTTCACCTGATCGCGGAAGGATTTTACTTCCTCTCTTCCGTAGTCGAAGCGGCGGCGCTTGAGATACGCCATGTCGGTATAGCTTTCAAAGCCCAGCGTCTTCGCCATTTCGCTTCTGAGCGCAACCATTTCATCATAAATGTCGTCCAGCTCCGTGGAGATTTTCTTATAAAGATCGCTCCACGCAAGGAAAGCAGCTTTTCTGTTTTCGCGGTTTTCGGATTCCATTTCCTTCAAAAGACCGTAGAAATTGACCGTTTTGCCGTTGAATTCGGTAACCGCCGTTGCGGACGCCTTCGAATAGCGGCGAACCAGCTCGCTTTCCTTGATCTGCATGGGCACAAGGCGCTCGTCCTGAAAGCGCTGGGAGGCGCGCATGTTCTGAATGAGGATGGATCCGAATTCGTTTTCAAAATCCTTTACGAACGGAGAAGCCAGAGGCGCTTCGTCCGCCTGCATGGCGATCAGTGAAATCGCAGGAAATTCGGAGTTGAAATAGCGGATTTCCTCATCGTAGAAAGCGTCGGTCGTGTTGACTGTGT
>JAZSFI010000352.1:0-1841 GCA_045532135.1 Clostridia bacterium
TGAATGAGGGGCCGATCCTGCTGATGAATATCATGTTCCATCCCCGTTTCATCGACCCCACACTTGTTAATGCCCGGAGCCTCAGCGAACTATACAATCACTATCTGATCCGGTTCAGTGAAAAGCAGTTGACAAGGACGCCTACGCTGATCAAATTCAGCGATCCTACCGGCGCGATCGGAAACTATGTCAACGAGATAGCACGCGAGATCCAGGAAAAGCGGTTGGGATGGAGAGAATCTGTTCGCGGCATTCTGATTAATATCATTATTCAGACGCTGCGCAGCATTGCATATGAAGACTACAGTGATGAAGACAATGCTTTCTCGCGCAAAATCATTGAATTTATCAACATGAATTACATGTATCCCATTAAGATCAGCGACGCCTTCGGCGGCGGTGAACAGTACAGTACGCCTTACATGAGCAAGCGCTTTAAGCAGGAGACGGGCATTACGTTTTCTGAACTCCTGAAAAAAGTCCGCATTGACGCAAGCCAGCGGCTGCTGGTCAATACCGATAAGTCTGTTGCGGAGATTTCGGAACTGGTGGGCTACATGGACACCACATTTTTTCACAATACATTCCGCAGTATCGTGGGGTGTACTCCGCTGGAATACCGTAAGAATCAGATGTATGAACAGCTGCCCCTGGCGGAAGAGGGCAAAGAAGCCCCGGACAGTGCACAAAAATAAACCATCCCCGAAGGGATGGTTAAAAGAAAAACAAGATTTTAATCAATCGGTAAGAGCGTAATTCCGTTTGATCATGCCAAGCTCATGCAGCCAGCACAGAAGATGGGAAGTAAAAGCATGGTTGCAGCTGCGCTTGTCCGTATCGTGTTCCCAGAGCGTATTTGTCAGACGCACCATGGGGAGATAATAACTTTTCAGTTCGGAAAGGAATTGCTCCTTGTCTGCATAGCGGAAAAGAAGTGACAGGCGGAATTGATTGCCGATAAGCATATTGGAAGGAAAGATGTGCGGATAAGGCGCATCTTTTTTGAGTGCCGGCCATTGGTTTGTAACGACGCGCCTGGGGCCAAAGTCGTTTTTCAACCGTCGCCAAAGCTCGGGATGCTTTTGGGGCGTTATCACATCAAAATAAAAATAGTAATACTGGCAGGTCTCAGTTGCTTCGCCTGAAAGACGAAGCATCCCATCCTCGCCGCGGATTGCATTATCACAGTAGAAACCCTTTTCAGGCATATAGGACTGCGTTTCTACTGTTTTTTTGATGCGCTGGGCTTTTTCAAGCAGTTCAGGTCTACCGTATATATGTCCCATTGCTTCGATGGCATGGGCATACAGGATGTTGGTCGGATAGTTTACATCCTGCACCAGTTCTGCGCATTTTGTTTTGTCGCCGTCCACCCATGTCCAGCCATCCAGTTTTTCAAGCAGGCCATCGGTATTTTCATATTTTTCAAAATGAGAAAATGTTTTAAGCAGTCTTTCGTATATCGCATCACGGAATGCAAAGTCGTGCGTTCTGTCAAAATACTCACGAAGCTCAATAACAAGCCACATGACCCAGTTATTCAGCAGCATTGCATGGGAAGGGTAGCAGCAGGGGAAAAGCCCGCTGGGGATTTCATCATGGAAATGGTCGGGCATAAAAAAGTTCTGGAGGAAATTATGCTCGATTTCGTTTTTTCCTGTCAGTAAGTATTCAACCCTTGCCGTAAAAAAACTATCGCAAAGGAATCCCGCACGCTCGCGTGAAGGGCAATCCATAAATATCGTAAAGGTGTTCTGTCGGTAAGTTTCGATGGCGCCGTCATAGAGTTCGCGCAGCTCATCGTCGCTGCCAATAAACTCCACCTCAGGCTGATCCGCGCC
>JAZSFI010000224.1:0-5348 GCA_045532135.1 Clostridia bacterium
CAGGGAATTGTGTGATTGACGGTCTTGTTCCGTGGAAGGACCGTATGAAGCATGTCGCAGGAATCGGCGTGGTTTTCGGCCAGCGCTCGCAGCTGTGGTGGGATATTCCGGTGATCGATTCCTTTGAGCTCCTTCGCGATATCTACCGCGTAGATCAGAAAACCTATGAGCGGAACCTCGATGAACTGACAGCGCTTTTGCAGCTTGGCGAGCTGCTGAAAACGCCAACCCGTCAGCTGTCTTTGGGGCAGCGCATGCGATGCGAAATCGCCGCCTCGCTCCTTCACGATCCGAAAATCCTCTTTCTGGACGAGCCTACCATCGGCCTTGACGCGGTGAGCAAAATCGCCATTCGCGCTTTCATCCGGGAATTGAACCGCGAAAAAGGAACGACCGTTATCCTCACAACCCACGACATGCAGGATATCGAGGCGCTTGCAGGGCGCATACTTTTAATCGGCGGCGGAAGAATTCTCATGGACGGCACATTTGAGGATGTAAAAAAGGTGAAGCCCGACTACGGTTCGCTGGACGAACTAGCCTTCCATCTGTACCGAAAGTACGGTATCACGGGAGGCGAAGCATAGATGAAGGCCTACCTCACCTATTTCAAAATGCGCCTGATTCATTCCCTTCAATACAGAACCGCTGCGCTCGCGGGCGTTGCGACCCAGTTTTTCTGGGGCTTTATGGAAATTCAGCTCTACCGCGCGTTTTACTGCGAACATGCAAACGCGTTTCCCATGACGCTTCCTTCGCTCGTTTCCTACATCTGGCTCCGTCAGGCATTTTTGGCGCTTTTCAACACATGGACGTTTGAAAACGAACTTTTCAGAAGCATTCTGGACGGAAACGTTGCCTATGAGCTTTGCCGCCCGGCGAATTTGTATTTCATGTGGTTTTCAAGAACCGCGGCGGTCAGAGTCAGCAAAACGCTTCTTCGCTTCTGGCCGATCCTGCTGGTGGCGTTCGTTTTGCCTGATCCCATCGGCATGTCGCTTCCGCCGAGTGCTGAAGCGTTTGCCTTTTTCCTTCTTTCATCTTTTTTGGCCTTGGGCGTTACCGTCGCCTTTACCATGATCGTATATTTCTCCTGTTTTTACACACTCTCCGCCGATGGTCTTCGCGCGATCCTCACGCCCCTTTCAGAGCTTCTGACGGGCGGCCTCCTCCCGATTCCCTTTATGCCCCTGTTTTTTCAAAGGATCATTCGGTTTTCACCCTTCGGAGCAATGATGAACGCGCCGCTTCGCATCTATTCCGGAAACATTTCCGGAAAGGAAGCGTATGAAACCATGCTCCTTCAGATTGTGTGGCTCCTTCTTCTTATGCTTTTGGGAATGCTTCTTCAAAGGCGCGGCATGAAAAAGCTTTCGGTGCAGGGAGGATGATAAAATGAAACTGTATTTCAAATTTTTTCTCATGCACTTTAAAAGCCGGATGGCATACAAAAAATCGTTTTTCTTTTCCATTATCGGGCGCTTTTTGACTTCGTTTACCACATTTTTGACCATCGTATTCCTGTTTGACCGTTTCCATGTGGTCAAGGGCTATACGATGGGCGAAGTGCTTCTCACATCGGGCGTCACGCTTATGTCGTTTGCACTTGCGGAAATGTTTTTCCGCGGCTTTGATTCAATGCAGATGATCATAAAAGACGCCTCGTTCGACCGGCTGCTTTTGCGTCCACGCTCCCTCATTTTTCAGGTCATGTGCCAGATGATCGAGTTCGGAAGAATCGGAATCGTCATCCAAAGCGCAATCATGCTGATCATCGGTATATCCGCATCCGGCATCGACTGGACAATATCAAAAGCAATCGTATTATTCCTTATGCTCCCGACCGGAACGCTTCTGTTTTCGTCCCTTTTCCTCCTGCATGCAGCCGTATGCTTTTTCACTCTGGAAGGCATCGAGTTTGTGAACATATTGACCTACGGCGCGCGCGAATACGGTTCATACCCGTTTGACGTATACGGAAATGCGCTTTTAAAAATCTGCACCTATATCATCCCCTACGCGCTGGTTCAGTATTATCCGCTTCAATATCTGATCGGAAGAACCGATTCGCTCTGGCTGGGTCTTGTCTCTCTCACAGCGCCCCTTTTCTTCGTTCCGACCTATGCCCTGTGGCGGTTCGGCGTAAGAAAATATAAGTCAGCGGGATCATAGAAAAAAGAGGATGTCTCCTATCCGAAGACATCCTCTTTTTCTGTTTATTTATGCTTTATACACCTTTTCAATCGCGCGGCGCGTAATCTCAACGAATTTTCCGAATCGCGCAGGATCGTTTCTCACGGAATGCGTGTCACGCAGGATGATTTCGGGATATCCTTCCTTCGCGTCCATAAGGCTTTCCGTCATATATCTTTCGACCGCATTTTCGTCAAAAATTTCGCCTGCCAGATAGGCCGGATTGGGTTTCCACGTGAGAATGTAATCCTTTTTAAGCCTTCCGGCCATCTTTTTGAGGTTTGCCCACGGGCAGGCCGCCACGCGGCGCAGGTTTTTAATCGTAAGAACCGAATCCAGTTTTTCGGAAAGGTCGTCGCAGCAGCCGTAACCGTTTAAGCCGAACGGCTCCAAAAGCTTTCTTTCGACCGGAAGTATGGTTTCCTCAAACATTTTCGGCGACACGCAGGAAAATTCCTGATCCTCTGCCGCCGCCCATACATTCTGCGTGTCCGCGCCGGCTGCGCCGTCTTCAGGAAGGTCATATGTATATCCGAGCCCGCCGGTATAATGATAGGTGTGATCGTCGTTTCTTTGGATCAGGCGCATCTTCTGCGCCTGCTTTACAAGTCCCATCAACCCTTCGCCGAAAAACTCAAACACGTCCTTTACGCGCTCCTCGTCATCCACAAGGTCGTACAGCATGTTGTCAAGGCCGCGAAAATCCGCATAGATGTGCGCAATATGGAAATCGAAAATTTTGATGCCGGTGACGTTTGCCAGCAAAAGATCGCCCGCCGCGTCCATCAGCATCTGCTTTTTCTGCTCCGCGCCCTTTTCATCCACATCCAAATGCGGCATGGTGAGCTTGTCAAAATCCTTCAGATCCTCGATAACCGCCACATGCCGCCAGCTGCCGCGCCCGTTTGCCGGTTTTCTGACAACGTCAAGTCCCCAATGCTCGTTGACGGGAATGCAGGAGATGGGAAAATCGAAAACATTTTCAACCGGCGTATCGTCCTTAATGACTTCGAAGCGGAAAATGCGCTTTCTGAGCTCCAGTTCGATTTCACGCGCAAATTCATCCTCGCACAAAAGCGCCTCCGGCGGCAAAATCTCCGCCCACGAACCCTCCGGAGACACAAAAACCGGCGGAACATTTCCTTTTAAAGATGTGTGCCTGCGCCACATATCTCTTTTTTTGTCTTCCTCGGGCATTTTTGAAATTTCGCTTACGCGCAAGGCAAGCGCGCGGATAATGCGCGTATCCTTTGCATTCATGAAACGTTCCCCCCTGTCTGTAAGGATAATTCGACTCAGCCCGTGCGTTTTCCTTTAGCTTCACAAAAAAAACCGCCGCCGGATTTGGTCCGGAAGCGATTTTTTATAAAGCAAAAACGTTATTCGCTGCGTCTGCCTGTGTGCGCGGGTACCTTCTCTTTGAACAGAAGCGAAATGCACCAAAGACCGGCGATACCGACGATGGTGTAGATCACACGGGAAACGGTAGCTGCCTGACCGCCGAAAATGTAGGCGACAAGGTCAAACTGAAAAAGACCCACGAGCAGCCAGTTGATGGCTCCGATGATGGTAATAACCAGAGAAGTGTTGTCAAGCATGGTTTTGCCTCCTTTTTGGACGCCGAATCTCAGGCGTTTATGGGTAGTATGTCCGCGCCGGCGCTTTCTATGCGCAAAGAGGAAAATTTTTGTTTTTCTGTGTTTTTTTGCCCGTTCAGGGCACAATAAAGCCATGAGCATTTGGAATTGGTGGGCGTTTGCAGCCGCCTCTGCATGGATGTTATTCTCCCTCGCCTTATCTCCCGTATACGCAGCCGTTGCCGTCTCCAGGACAGGATTCGGCGCGGGTATCGGTTTTGCCGTTCACTTGGGCGCCGTCCGAAGAGCGCAATTGTCCGCAGCGGGCATTCGAAAGAAGAAAACCAAGGCAAAACAGAAAATCCGCCGCGAAATCCTTTCTTATTTATTAAGGCACGTGAAAATCGAGCGAATCTTCGTATCGGGCATCCTCTCTTTCGAAGATGCAATGACAACCGCGCTCATCTGGGGCGGACTGAATGCATTATCCCACATAAAACCGCTTCAAATACAAAACACGGCGCAGGCCGATTTCACGCTCGGCCGCACAAATGTGGAAATCACGGGCATTTTGAGCGTTCCTGCAGGGCATATTATGATTGCGGCCATGAAGCACGCATCAATTGCAGTAAGGGAGAGAAGAAAAAAATGGAAAAACATCCGATCGAAGGCCTGATGGCCTCAACAATGGAAAACATCCGCGACATGGTGGATGTAAACACGGTTGTCGGAGAAGCGGTGCAAACCCCGGACGGAAGCACGGTGATTCCCATTTCGCGCGTATCATTCGGCTTTGTTGCCGGCGGCGCGCAATATACGACGAACGCATCCCGCACGGAAAAGGAATCCGGTGCGCTGCCCTTCGGCGGCGGAAGCGGCGCAGGCGTAAGCGTGTCTCCGATGGGATTTCTCGTGCTCAATAAGGACTCCGTTCGAATGCTGAGCGCAAAATGCGACCAGCCCGCGCAGAAGCTTCTGGAAATGATTCCTCAGCTCACCCATGACATCACATCCCTGATCGACAAAAAAGGCGAAAACGCATAAAAGGCAAGCTCTGTTCGCTTAAAATACTGCGCGAACAGAGCTTTTTCTCTTAATCGGAATTGATATCCTCGCACGTCACCCACCAGCCGCTTTGCGTGTCGCCCATCCATATATATTCCTCAAGCCCCGCCGGCGGCTGTGCCGTATAAGGCATGGGCAGCGCATAGCAAACGCTGACAATTTTTCCATTCTCCGCCTTGACGCCCACGGCGCAGTGATCGATGTTCGTTTCATCCGCCATTTTTGCCCGTATAAACACATATCCGTCCATTTCAAACGGCTCGTATCTGGGCAGCGTCATGAAAAGAAGCCTGAGACTTTCAATATCCTCCGGCCACGGAACCGAGATATCGATGTCCATATAGGAGGCGGCGGTTCTCTTGTTTTCTGTCTGGGAAAGCGGAGCGGAATTTGCATTGTTTTCCTGCGCGGGCGATGTCTCGTTCACTTCCTCCGTCCCGGCGGAAACCGGAACGGGCGTCAGCCCGATTTCAGGCTCCTTTGTAAACTCCTCCGCTGCCGGCGCTTTTGCCG
>JAZSFI010000216.1:0-5913 GCA_045532135.1 Clostridia bacterium
GACCACCGGAATCGGTTTTGTCCGCGGGGCGTACGCAGCCGGCGGCAATCAGCTTTTCGAGAAGCTCGAAGGACTCGATGTACTCATCGGAGGTGATGCCGACGGTGAAGTCAGAGTGTACAGCCATCTGGCCGCCGTTGGCGGGAGGCGCGAAGATTCCCCAGTAGTTGGGATCGATGAAGAAGGCGTAGTCGCCTTCGGGGAGCTTGGACTGGAGTTCTACCATGTAGTTGTAGAAGGATTCATAATCCCACTTGCCCATGGCGAACATCTCGCCGGGATCATATTCCATGCCGGCGTCGAAGATCATCTGGCGGTTGAAGACGAGGCCTTCGGGGCCCGGGAAGCCGGTGATGAAGCCGTAGCGGGCTTCGCCTACCATGCCGGCATCCTTGAACAGCTGGGGCATATCAAGCTCTTCAAGACCTGCGGAGATGTCAGCCAGCGCGCCGTTGGCGGCCAGGTTCATCGCCCACATGGAGGAGAGGTTGTTGGTGATGTGCCATGCGGGATCGCCGCCGGCTACAGACTGAATCCACTCAGCGGGCATATCGTCCCAAGCGGATACGGAGGTATAGAATTCAAAATTGCAGTTGTAAGCTTCCTTAACAGCCTCGTAGATGGGCAGCCAGGTGGCCTTGTCAACGTCGGATACATCTTCCGCGTAGGGGTTTACGTTGTCCCACAGGCGGATGACTACGGTGTTGCCCTGAAGGTCATAGCCTTTTTCGTTCATGGCGAACGCAGCGGGCATCATCATCGCAAACATTGCGATTACGAGAATCATGGTCACGAGCTTCTTCATGATTGGTTTGTCCTCCCTTTTATTTTTCCTTGTCTGTGTGTCGGCGTTCACTGTGTTACCACATGTTACCGACCATGAACACATTATAATATCTACAGACCATTTATGTCAATATCTATTTTCCCGAAAATGTAATTTTTCTTGAAATTTTTTTCGTAATTTTGCCTTCAAGTAGAAGAAACAAAGACATAAATTGGTGTTTTTTACAAATTATTTGCCTGATTTAAAAGACGATCGTTAAGAATACGATTCTTTTTCTCTATTGACAAAGATATGCATTTCGGGTATTATTAAGGTAACAAAATCAAAAAACGTTACTTTTGTTTCTTTTGAAGTTTCCCTGTTTCGTGCCCTCTGCGCAACAAAATCGCACCTGATTTTTCAAAACAGCAGGAATTTGAATCTCATCCTGCATATTTGCGCAAATAACTGCATCTGCACAAGAGAAGGTGAATTATGTCCCACATCCGGATTCAGGAACTGGCCGACATCATGGGTATATCCAGAACAACCGTATGGAAGGCGCTTCACAATAAAAGCGGCATTTCCGATCAGCTTCGAAAAAAAATCCTGAAGCAGGCGGAAATCGAAGGCATTATCCGCATAAGCGAAGCGCGCCCCCATCTGGACAAAAACAGAAAATCCTTCGCCGTGGCGGTATCGAGGATGGAGTCCTCCGTTTTCTGGATGAACATCATAAACCACATTGCGGTCGAACTTTCAAGACATGACGTCGATCTTGTCTACACCTATCTGCCCTCTTCCCTTGAAAAAGGCTTTCGCCTGCCGGGCACATTTGACGGCGTTTCGGGCGTCATTGTTCTAAACGTATACGACGCCAAACTTTTAAAGCTTATTTCAAACCTCCCCATGCCCAAGGTTTTTCTGGACTCTGTGCCCGACATGCCGGGCAGCGCGTTAAACGGCGACCTAATGCTGATTGAAGGAAGAGACGCCGTAAAACAGATCACAAACCACCTGTTTGACCAAGGTCTCACCCGTCTGGGCTTTGTGGGCGATCCCTATTATGCGCTTACCAACCGAGACCGCCTTTTGGGTTTTCAGGATGCGCACAAAGAAAGAAACCGCACGGTCAATCCCGAATATTCCCTCACCAAACGAATCGACGCCAGCCGCTATTCAGAGGAAATCGCATCGTTCCTTGATTCCCTGCCGCAGCTGCCGGACGCATTCGTCTGCGCAAGCGATTTTGTCGCCCACCTGATTTACAAAACCCTCTCGGAATCCGGAAGAACACATCCGGAGAATTTCACCGTCACCGGCTTTGACAACAGCATCGAGTTTGAAAACATCGCCGGCAAAATCACCACCTGCGACGTTCAGACCGCAGCCATCGGCCGCCGTCTCGCAAACAGAATCCTGTTCCTGTCCGATTTCCCCGAGGCATCCCGGGAGCTGAGCTACATCATGTCCAATGTAATTTTCAGGGACTGAAGCAAGGGCATAAAAAATACACCGCAGCGTATTTGCTGCCGGTGTATTTTTTTGTTTACGCCTTTATCGATTTGTTCACATACTCAATGGCGTCCAGATACTGCTTCATTTCGGACAGATGCTCGATAATCATCGGCATTTCGGGATCGTATTTTTCCGCCTGCTCGAAATAATATTTAAGGTCCACCCCGCCTTTGCCTAACTCCGCTTCGCGGATGCACACTGTCAGGCTGTGATCCAGAACCGCGTCCTTTACATGGCAGGAGAGAATCCGGGGACCCAGAAGATCGAAAGTGTCCTTGATCAGTTTCCTGTTACCATAATACACGCGCGGGCTGGTCAGCATGTTCACAATATCCATGTGAACGCCAAGGCCGGGGCGGTTTACCGCTTTTATGAATTCAAGATAGCTCTCGGGGGAATCCGGCAGCGCGTGCGGCATGGTTTCAAGCGTGTAATGCGTGCGCACGGGCTTTACCTTATCGAGCATGTCCTGTAAATAGAAACAGATCTCGTCAAACGTTTCCTTTGTATAGTTGCCCTCATAGCTTCCGTCCCACATGTCGCCGGCCGCGCCCGTGATATTCACACAGCACTTCGCGCCGATGTATTCCGCAAGTTCCAGCTGCTTTACGCAGCGTTCTCTGTTTTCCCTGCGCTTTACGGGATCCGGATCCAGCATATTGTTCCATACGCCCACTTCCGCAATCACAAGATCGTTTTCCTTCGCGGCCAGAGCGTATGCGTCAATATCCTTCATATCCGAAGTGAAATCCAGCGGAAATACAACCGCGCCCAAGCCCGCCTCTTTGTGCTTTCGTCCCCATTCCTCAGGCGAAGAATGCGGAAACTGCGCCGAAATACCGAGTCTCATTAACATCCGCCTTTCCGTAACAGTTTATACTGATATCACTATATCACAACTTGGAGCATATGTAAATAACCAAAGCGAAAACGCGACGACGTGGGCGTCGCCTACTACAATTTTGCTCAAAATCGGTTTTCTTTTTCGCGTACGGACGGTGATAAAATATGCGCCGCTTTGGCGGTAATCGCTGCTTCCAAGCCGATTTGGCTGTCGTGTCGGTTTATTCATGCTGATCAGTCGTAATAATGCACGTGCTTCCGCTTCTCCTCCGTTTCGGTTATGCATCTTTCCTGAAGCTTCCTTCTATATATGCCGCCTGTCGTCTTCACATACAAAGCATCCGTGACGGCAATTTTTTCGGGCATTTCGCCGTCCGGCAGATCCAGAATCACGTCGATCAAACCGAAAGAGCGCACGCACTGAATGCCGATTTCGGTCAAAACATACAGCCTGTCCTCCCTGTCGACCGCCATATCGATCGCGCCTTTGATGTTGTAATGCGGAATCGTATGAAGCGTTGCATGCAGAATCAGCTTATCAAGCGAAATTTCTTCCTCATTCAGGAACATATGCACAACGTCTTCGTTGACGTTGGCCGCATACCAGGCCTCCTGATCGTTTGACAGAACCACCTTGTCATATGCTTCCAAAAGCTCTTCGGGCGCATCGCATTCGGTTTCGGGGAAGAAGTCACATGATTCCCATTTGCTTCCAAAGGGCACAACTTCGTTTACGCGGGCGGAATTTGCTTTTGCACAAACAGGCGCATCCTTCCAGCCTGCCCACAGCCACTCAAAGCGCTTGTACGCCTCGTTTTCGTCGCGATATCTGCTGACATGTCCTTCGCCGGGGAAGTACACATTCTGAAAATCATAGTTTGCAAACTTGAAGCCTTCAATCGCCTCCATGTCGATGCCGACCGTCCAGCCGAAGTACTCGTTGGGCTCAGACTCAGAGTGCTCCTGATAGATTCTGAAAGGCTTCGTCTCATATTTGCGCACAAGATACGGAATTTCGCTTCCGCGCCCCATGGAGAGGAACGAAGGCGAACTCATATAAATTCTGTGAAATACATCCGGATGGAACCACGCAATCACAAACGCGGAAATGCCGCCGGAGGAACCGCCCGCCACGACGTGCATATCAGGGGAAGGCGAAAAACGGATGCCGTATTCCTTCGCGATATGCGGGATCAGTTCATAAACGATAAAATCGCCGTATTCGCGGTCGAAAAGGTCATAGTTGTTCATGCGCATGTTTCTTTTTGAGCCGCCGGGCATCGTGAGAATACCGGGCTGCACGCCGATTGACACGCAGTAAGGCGCTTTTCCCTCGTCCGCAAGGCGCAGATGCGCGTTCACCGTCGCCTGATTCTGCCAGTCATGCTCAATGATATAGCCGAATTCATAATTTTCCACACAGGGAATCGCCAGATTGAATTTGAATTCCATACCCGGCTTATACTTTTTTCCGGTCAATGCGCCGTCGATAGATCGAATTTCAGTCACAGTAAACGCTCCTTCACAATAAGGTGTGCTCGATCAATTGATAGAAAACAGAAAGGGAATGTCATTCGTCACGGCATATTCGTGCGCAAAGGAATTTTTCTCAACCGCAAGGGAAAGTTTCGGACAATACAGGCCGACGCCCGTGCCGATTTGAGTAACCGATGCGGGGACGACGAGCAATTCAATCTTCTGGTTTCCAAGGAAGCAGAAATCTCCAATGGATTCAAGGCCATCCGGCAGGGTAACGGTGACATAGGAGCCCGTCGAAGTAAACGCCATTGCGGAAAGCGCGGTAACCGGCTTTCCGGAAATAACCGAAGGAACAACAACGGCGGTTTCCTTTCCCGTATAATCCGTAATGCTTAAGCTTCCGTCGCCATTTTCCATATAAGCAAAGTCAGAGTGTTCCGGCTCGGCAGGTATGCACAATTCGAATGGGAATCCGTTTTCAACGGCATAGCTGTGCGCTTTGGAGTTTTCAAAGACCTTCAGCGTAAGATTCGGACAATAGAAGGCGAATGCTTCGCCGATTTCCGAAACGCTTTCGGGAATCAGTATGGATTCAAGCGATTTGCTTCCGAGAAACGCATATTCGCCGATTGCGGTCAGGCCGTCGGGCAAAGTCACGCTTGCAAGCTTGGTTACGCCCGCGAAAGCGGCGGGAGACACGGCGGTTACAGCCATTCCGTCAATGGAAGCGGGAACCGTAATATCAATTCTCTTTCCGACATAGCCCGTTATGGAAAGCGTGCCATTCTGATTCACGCTGTAGGCAAAATTTCTCATTTCCTCTTCTTCCGTGGTGGGGTATTCGATGTTAAACCCTTGCTCTCTTGCAAATTCCTCCGCCTTGGAGCCTTTTGCGCAGACGATGGTCACGTTGGGATTGGCCTTATAGAACGCAAGAGAATCAATCACAGTCACGTTTTCGGGGATATACACGCGTTCAAGGTTCAGGCAATTTTGGAATGCAGTGGATTGAATACCGCGCACGGTGTTTGGAAGGATAACGGTTGTAAGAGAATCGCAACCAGCAAACGTACCATCCAGAATTGCCGTAACGCCTGCAGGAATGGAAATTTGCCTTAGATAGGTATTGCCGGAAAAAGTCGATTCGCCAAGATAGGTAAGATTGGATGGAAGCGTGATTTCGGTAAAGTCGCTATCGGAAAACGTGCCTTCTTCAATGCGCGTGATGGTATCCGGAAGGAATATCTCGCCGCATCCATCGAAAGCATAACGGCCGATGGAAACAACGCTGTCGGGAACTACAAGAG